>CAILTZ010000743.1 GCA_903837255.1 uncultured Pirellula sp.
GATCGGACGGATCGGACGGATCGGACGGATCGGACGGATCGGACGGATCGGACGGATCAGACGGATCAGACGGATCAGACGGATCAGACAGATCGGACAGACCTACCTCCGGCGGGTCCGGCAAACAGCGACCATCAAGATCCCGTATATTGTCGTGATTCTGACGATCGTAGGCGAAAACTACCCCCCTACCCTTTTCCTCTCTGACACGGAACAAACGAAGATGAATCAACGCAATTCACTTACACGCAGATTGATCCTGAAATCATCCCTTGCTTGCTCGGCTACCGGCTGCCTGTCGACCCTTTTACCCAAGACTGCGGTTGCAGCCACAAGTGCCCCTCGAAGCCCCAACGAGCGAATCCAGTTCGGGATCGTCGGCATCGGACCGCGTTGCACCTACGACGTTAAAGCCATGCTGCCGTTTAACGACGTGCGGTGCGTGGCGATCGCCGATGTCCAAGCCTCCCGGCGGGATGCTGGAAAACAACTCGTCGATGGCTTTTACAATAACCAAGACTGCAAACTCTACTCGGACTTTCGAGAACTGCTCGACCGCAAAGACATCGACGCGGTCCTGATCGCCACCGGCGATCGCTGGCACGCGACCGCCTCAATCCTCGCCGCCCAAGCCGGCAAGGATGTCTACAGCGAGAAACCTTGCGGTATCACCATCGAAGCTTGCCAAAAACTAGCCGACACGGTCCAGCAAACCAAACGCGTCTTCCAAGCCGGCACGCAGCGACGCAGCGTCCCGAACTTCGTCCAAGCTGTCGAGTGGGTGCACCAAGGCAAACTCGGCAAGCTCCAAACGATGCACGCGTCAGTCTACATCCCAGTTCTTGAGAACAACTGGCTTGCTCCTCAGCCACAGCCCGATAAGTCCATTGTTGATTGGAACCTGTGGCTAGGGCCGGCAGCCTGGAGGCCCTACAACCAAGCTTACTGCGATGGCAAATGGCGAGGCCAATGGGATTTCGACTCCGGTGCTCGCCTGTTGGACTGGGGTGCTCACACGGTTGATTTGTGCCAATGGGCCAACCAAGCCGACGACACGATGCCCCTGGAATACGAACCTCTAGCCGACAAGATCGTTTGCACTTACGCCAACGGCGTAAAACTAATCATCGACTTTCTGGCCCAACCCTTTGGCGATCGTTCCCCTCACTACATCACCAGGCTAGGAACTTGTCCGGTCCGCTTTATTGGCTCCGAAGGTTCGGTCGAGACCGGTGACTCAGGTGAAATCGTTGCGACACCCGAGTCGCTTCAAAGAGAGGTAACGGAGGCTTCCAAAAAAGTCGCAGGACTGGATGTCACTGCCCACGCAAGGAACTTCTTTGACTGCATGCGAACTCGCCAGAAACCCGTTGCCAACCAAGACGTGATGCGCCGCTCGCATATCGCTTGCCATGCCGCCGCGATCGCATGGATCCTCAATCGCAAACTAACCATCGATCCAAAAACCGAGAGCTTTGTTGGCGACCCGCAAGCCAACCTGCTGAGAGCTCGTCCAGATCGAGTTTGGCAATCACTTGCCTAACGGCTGGCCGCCAACCGGCGACAGAGATCCAACAAACTTAATCCTGCCCCCCTCCCCTGCCCCGGTGTTGATGCGCTTTGGCTCTAGTACATTCCGATATCTTCCCATAGCAGTGTTGCCACAGAGCCTGGGGCTTAGGGTGTCTGAAGCCCAGACGTTCTTTTCATCAAACCCCTTGGCAAGCGTCGCACCAGTCCGATCACTAACATCACGACGATC
>CAILTZ010000744.1 GCA_903837255.1 uncultured Pirellula sp.
CTGTGCCGCCGGATCTTCGCCAGCCTCCTTGGAAACCCTGGTCGCAAAATGCTCCGAAATCCGCACAACGGAACTATTGTTCATTAGCATCAAGGATTGGGTCGCAACAGTGGATTGGGATCGTCGGTCGCAGTTCGGTGCCGTGCTAGCAGGATCGAATGGCTCGATAACCCCAAGTGGCATCGACCGTCGAACTTGGACGTACACACTACGTCGATATGCCTCCGCGACTTCCTCGTGCTTGGCTACAAGGATTCCATTCCCATCCCGTGTGGCCTTACCAATAATAACTTGGCCGACCTCATCGGGGTTGACCTTGCTCGGTGCACCGTGCATGCGCAGCGTCAGCATGCCCGCCGCAGAGAGCATTGCATCTCTTACCGACTCGGATTGCAGGCGGCGAACGTTGGTTCGCCCGAGCCAAATATTCTCCGGATCGGTATCTTGGCCCCCTGCAGGCCTGGCCGACGATCGGCGATAGGTCTCCGACAGAAGTATTTCACGGGACATTCGCTTGCGACTCCAACCCGATTGAACCAACTCTCTGGCCAACCAGTCGAGCAACTCTGGGTGGGTAGGTCTCTCTCCCAACATTCCCAGCTCCCCTGGGTTCGAAACAAACGCCCGACCAAAATGATGCATCCATGTCCGGTTCACGAAGGAGCGGGTCAACAAAGGATGCACACCCTGTGTTAGCATCTTGGCAAACTGCAAACGTCTACCGCTGGTCGGTACGCTCGGATCATCCGCTGCAATTTTGTCGTGCTCTCCGAGAATGCTCAGACCGCCCGGGGTTATCGGATCTTTGGGCTGCTTAAAGTCTCCGCGGTTGAATAGAAAGGTTGATGGGACTTGGTTTGGCACTTCGGAAAAGCTCGCTAGAAAAAGGTCGGCAGGCCGTTTGGTTTTAATTTCGGCTTGGAGCGTCTCGTATTTCTTATTGAATTCGTTGATGCGAGCGCCATCGTAGAGGGTGGCACTTCCGCGATCGACGTTTAAGCTCGGGAAATCTCGCAGCAGTTTTTGCTGCTCTTGGGTGCGTTTGTCGGCAGCCGTCGAACGAGCCATTTTGGCCGCTTCACGCTGATCCTCGGGCAATTTCATCACTTCCTTTTGAAAGATCTCGTCGACGATCCCGTCGAGCTCCATGAGCCGTTTGGCTTCAAGCTCCGAGAGCTCCTTATCCACTTCGGAGGCCTTCTGACGCTCGTCGGCATTCCAAAGATTTACCAACCGTGCACCTTTGCCTCGCCAGTTCTTCCAGTCCAAACCTGGTTCGAACAACGCGCGAATGCGGTAGTAGTCCCGTTGCGAGATCGGATCGTAACGATGATCGTGGCACTGAGCGCAACCGACGGTAAGCCCCAGGAAAGAACTCGATACAATCTTGATCGTGTCAGCGATGACATCGTTGCGAGCAACGTCCTGATCGACCCCTTGGTGCTCGGTACCGTCGGGCGCCGTTCGCAAGAATCCGGTGGCTGCTAGCACTCGATGATTTTCCTGATTGAGATTTTCCCAGGGCTGTGCTGTGAGCTCATCGCCAGCGAGCTGTTCGACCACAAATTGATCGTAAGGAAGATCTGCATTGAAACTGGAGATGACATAGTCTCGGTATTGCCAAGCCCATGGTCGCTCGGTGTCCTGTTCGCTGTATCCATCGCTGTCGGCATAGCCGACGACATCCAGCCAGTGACGACCCCAATGCTCACCGTAGCGAGGGTCTGCTAGGAAACGATCGACGAGGCGTTCGTAAGCATCAATGCTCGTGTCGGCAACGAACGCTTGGCATTCCTCTTGGGTCGGAGGAACACCCAGCAGGTCCACGCTCAAGCGACGGATGAGTGTCAGCCGATCGGCGGTGGGGGCTCGTGGAATTTGTTTTTCACGCAGCTTCGCAAGAACAAACGCATCGATCGCAGAGGATGCCGATCCGGACTCCTCAGGCGGTACCGTTGGCACGGTGACTGCTGCGACCGGTTGAAAGAGCCAGTAGCTGCGCTCCTCCTCGGTCCAGTCCTCAAGGGTAGGTGTTTGAGGCTCTTCGCGAATGGTCAAGGCACCCTCATCGAGCCAACGGCGGAGAATCTCCTTTTGAGCCTCGGGAATGTTTTTGCCACCAGGCGGCATTTCGCCAGCCTCGATCCTTTGGACTAGCAAGCTGTCTTTGGCAGCGCCAGGGGAGATTGCGGAACCTGATTCGCCACCTTTCTTCATCAGGTGGACCAATCGCAGATCGAGACCGGCCTCGCGATGCTCCCCCTCGCCATGGCAGTGAAAACAATGGGCCTTGAGGATCCCTCGCACCTGGGTCTCGAAGTGAATCGGTGTTGGGTCTTGCGCATTGGCTTCGGAGGCAACGGCTAGGTCGATTGCCAAGGCCAAGAGGGTCA
>CAILTZ010000745.1 GCA_903837255.1 uncultured Pirellula sp.
ACCATATACATCGTGCTGCAACCAGGACAGAAAAGGTACCACTCGTAGTAGTACGTTTGCCCCGGTTTTCTAGCCTTGGACTTGGTCGGTTTCTTGATCAGGGACTCTGAACATTTACGACAAGCCCCTCCCTGCTTGGGCTCCTCGAACACTCCACTACCATGCTCCTTGCTAGTGTTCACGGGCTTAATACGTACAGCTTTAGTATGCCCGGCGTTATGATGCCCGGGAGCTTTCCCTAGGCCGCTGCTCGATGGGTCGGACAAGTACCCTGTATCGTCAGCCAGATCGAACCCCTGGGCTGCCTCAACGGCCAACTCATCGCAGCGCTCATTTCCGGCTACACCCGCGTGACCTTTGACCCAATGAAATCGAACCGAATGACGAGCCGATGCCTCTAGATACCTTTTCCATAGATCGACATTCTTGACGGGCTGGCCCGGCCCTCGTCGCCAATGATTCCTCTCCCACCGCTCCAACGACCCTCGCTTGACCGAGTCGACCACATACTTCGAGTCGCTGTAAAGGTTCACTCGACACGGCTTCGAAAGCGCCTCCAAAGCCACAATCACTCCCATCAGCTCCATGCGATTGTTGGTCGTTAGTCGGAATCCCCCTGACAACTCCTTGCGATGCTGACCCGATTCGAGCACGATCCCATAGCCGCCCGGCCCCGGGTTAGGCTCTGCGGCCCCGTCGGTGTAGATCGTCACCAACGTGTTTTCGTTTGTAGTCGATTCGGGCACGGCAACCTCCAGTGAGCCACTCGAAATAGATCCCGGTATTGTAACGTTTGGGAGCAAACCCGGTAGTTTTCGGAGGAGGCAAGTTCCATGGACAGAAACGGGTAGGCAGAAAATAAAAAAAGGGCACGCTTCCGCGTACCCTTTTCGTATTCCTCATCATCGATCCATTTCTTTCATCGATGGTGGGCGTCCGGAATCCCGGACTAACACTAGGCCTTAGGAACATCGCTGGCGGAAGGCACAGCAGGGGCAGCCGGCACAGCAGGAGCTGCCGGTACAGCAGGAGCTGCAGGCACAGCAGCAGGTGTCGCTGGGGTTGGCGGGGCTACCGACGAGCTTTGGACCGCGCCGGCGTTGACCGCTGTACCACAATTAGTGCAAGGAGCAGAACCGACCATCACAGGAGCCGAATAAGCTCCGTCGCAACCGGTGCAGCCGGACTCGACTACAGCTGTTCCACAGCCGCAGCCAGTGTCACATCCGGTGCTGCAAGCAGGTGCTGGGGCAGGGGCGCAGTTCGAAACGGCAGCACCCGAGCACTTCGCAGCCCGACGTCCACCAATCTTGTTGAGCAAACCACCACCACTGCAATCCTTAGCAACCGCGCCGCTACAAGCAGCCTTCTTCGAATGCAGGCGAGAGAGCAACCCGCCCCGTCCGCCTCCGCATCCATTGTCTCCACCGCAACCGGCCATCGCAACCGATCCGAAACCCGCTGTCACAAACGCAACGGCTGTCAAAACCACCACTCGAAACTGACTCATAGGAACTCCTCCAGAGAGAATTAAATAGGGTAATCCACGCAAAACGCCAAAAGATGCACATCCGAACGTCATGGATTGAGCTACTTCCCCGGCCTCGTCCCGACAAACCCTCCCCACCGTAGGAAGCTGGTAAATTTTGCCGATTGGGGACTTTGCGTAAAATGGAACCGCCCGAAAGTTACCAAACCACGGCCTGCTGTCAACGACCCCAATTCGTTAACCAGCTTCCCAATGGCTGTGCCAAACCAACAAAAAACTCAAACATCCGCCGTATGGCCTCAACAAAAGGCATTTCATCTGCTAAAGTCTTCGAATTATTCCGGTCCACACCAACCGCGATGCACCAGTCCGACAACGGAGATTATTAGCCGTGCTCATGCCACTTGGGGTTCTCTCCCAATACATTTTCGGTACGCTCCTTTTTACACTATCGTTTCTGATTATCGCCATCATTTTGTTGCAGCGAGGTCGGGGCGGTGGACTAACGGGTGCCTTAGGCGGACTCGGTGGTCAGAGCGCCTTCGGCGTGAAAGCCGGGGATATCTTCACCCGCATCACCGCCATTTTGGTTCTGCTTTGGATTACCGCATCGGCGACAGCCACTTGGTGGTACAAGGAAAGCAGTCTCGACATCAAAGCCGATGCGTCGGCGAAGACGAATGTCAGCAGCGGCATGGGGGCGGCTCCGGACCTGAATCTGCCCGGTTTGAATCCGAACTCGCCTACTTCGGTAACTGCACCTGCTGAACCGGCACCTGCTGAACCGGCACCCGCTGAACCGGCACCCGCTGAACCGGCACCCGCTGAACCGGCACCTGCGATCGAATCACCCAAATAAGCAATGGCTGGCTAAGCATGACTGGTCTTCAGAGCATGACGGGCCATGGCAGGGCTCAGCAAAACTCCGACGGTCTTGCAATCGAAGCCGAAGTCCGCTCGGTGAACAATCGGTTTTTGAAGGTCAATTGCAAACTCCACGAGAGCTTGGCCTACCTTGAAAACCACATCGAGAGCCTCGTTCGTGAGAAAGTTCGTCGAGGCACCGTTCACGTCGTATTGCGCGCCTCAGGATCGGCCGAATGGTCGGCGAGCAAGGTCTGTGTTCCAACGCTGCGAGCTTACCTGGACCAGCTCCGCCTAGCCATCGATCCGTCGACTACCGTGACGATCGAACTGGGTTCCTCGTTGCAATTGCCGGGTGTTTTGCTTCCCAGTCAAGGCCCAGATCCGGACAAAGTCACGGCACTTGTCTTGTCGACGCTCACCGAGGCCCTCGATCACCTCAATCGCATGCGCAAGGTTGAAGGGGAGCAGATGGGTAAAGAGCTCATCGATGCGGTATCGCAGATTCGGACAATCAGCGGACAGATCGAGTCTCGGGCTCCGGATGTGGTTGGCGATTATCGCAAACGCTTGGAAACCCGCGTAAAAGCCGCCCTTGCACAGATGGTTCCCTCCGTGGGTGAACTCGACCTGCTTCGAGAGGTCGTTCAGTTCTCCGACCGCTGCGACA
>CAILTZ010000746.1 GCA_903837255.1 uncultured Pirellula sp.
AATCGTCGCCACCAACGCCTTTGGCATGGGGATCGACAAATCGGATCTGAGGTATGTGATCCACTACAACATGCCCGGAACTCTCGAAGCCTATTACCAAGAGGCCGGTCGTGCAGGCCGCGACGGTTTGCTCTCTCAATGCGTGCTGCTTTTTAGCCCTCAAGACCGCTACATCCAAGAATTCTTCATCGAGAATGCCAACCCCTCGAAAGAGGTTCTTCGATCGGTGTACGACTTCCTACTGTCGCGTGAGGAAGACCCGATCGAACTAACCGCCGAAGAAATCAAAGATGAAATCCCTCAGTCTGCCACCTCCGAAGCGGTCAACTCCACCCTGCAAATCCTAAGTCGCACCGGAGTGCTCGAACGGCTCGAAATCGCCAGCGGACTTGCAATGTTCCGACTATCGAGCCGTATGAACACCTTCATCGATTTGCTTCCCCGCGATGCGACCCAGCGCAGGCATGTGCTAAGGACTGTCGAGAAAGCGATCGGCGATCGACGCGACGAAGCGGTCTACATCCACCCCCGCTGGCTGACCGAACAGCTCGGTATGGACCGCGACCAAATGAGTCGTCATTTAAGGGAACTGTGCAAACTCGAAGACTTTGAATACGTCCCTCCATTCCGCGGTCGAGCTATCCACTTCCGCCGCAAAAATGTCCACTTCGATGACCTCAAAATAGATCATGCAACGCTCGATGCCCGCAGAAAGGCAGACTTCGAGAAACTCGATCAAATGGTCTCCTATGCACGCACCAAAACCTGCCGCCAGAAAACCATCCTCCAATACTTCGGCGACACGACCGCTTCGGATTGCAAGATCTGCGACCGATGCCAAGGCCGTTCGGGCTGGCCCAAACTCCCCAAGCAACCCACCAAACCCGCAGCACCAAAACCGGTTGCGATCAGTCAAGTCGAACCGGCCGATCCACAGTTCGCTCAACTGAATCCAACCGAATTAGCGAACAAGCCACAGGCACCCGCCAAGCCACAGGCACCCGCCCAGCCACAGGCACCCGCCCAGCCGGCCAAACAGCGGCCTGCGGCTTCGAAGAAACCCTCCCCTGCACCTTCGGCCCAACTCGTTCGCAAAAGCATTCAAACCCTGCAGATGCTCTTGGCCGCCATCGAGCGGACACACGGTTATCTGAGCAAAACGGTCCTGGCACAGCACTTCGCCGGGACGGCCAGCAAGGCTGTCGTTGGACTCAGGCTCGAACGGCTGGCCGAGTTCGGTATGCTGAAGGCCTGGAAAAAATCCCACGCGTCGCAATTGATCGATACACTCATCGAACACAAGTTGCTCGCACAAATCGAGCTCAAACTCGGTAAGCAGACGATCATCATCACCGAATTGGGCAAGACGTGCATCCAAGATGCCGATGCGGTCCCCGCACCTGTCATCGATTTTACTGCATCGGCATGGAATGCCAGCGCAGAGCCCGAAGCTCAACTCGACACCAACCCACCCACCGGCAAGCAGCGCGATACGGTCTGGGCAAGCCCCGCTGCTGAATCGGCAACTACTGCATCTACAACTACAGCAACAAGCACAACCACGCATAGCATCGATTCGGTTCGACCCGAAGAAGCCTTGCCCCAAACCCTGGCATCCGATGCTAGTCGACACTCGACCAACCAATCGATCCTCTCGGATTGGCAGTGGACGCTCCGATTGGTGCGGCACGGTTACCGACTCGGCGAGTGCGCTTTGATCCGAGGAAAAACCCCAGATGGAGTCCTTGCAGACCTCACCATCGCGCTGCATATGGACGAGAATGTTCCCCTGGAACACTTGTTCGACTCCCGAACTCTGCTTACGATCCAAGAGCTCGCGGCTCTGTCCTCGCTGCCCGACCGATCCCCAACGATGTTGCTGGTCTTTTCCGGCCTTTGGGATTTCGTCCAGGAATGGCTGAAGACCCAACGAAAGTCCAACTGAAGTTCCATGTCCGATCAACCACTCGAATCCGAATTGCCCGCGATCGAATTTCCCGCGATCAGCTCTGCCAAAGAGTCCGATCGAGTCCATTTGCTCGATTGGACGACCGAGGAGCTTGCAAGCTGGCTGGGGGCTCGGAGCATCCCGAAGTTTCGTGCGGCCCAAATCCAGCGGTGGATCTATCAGCGGCGGGCCAAGCAGTTCGAGCAGATGACCGATCTTCCGAAAGATCTACGAACCCTGCTCGATGAGCACTTTGACCTGTTTCGCACAACGACGGCCGCTCACCAACATGCTGCCGATGGGACTGAGAAACTCCTGCTGCAACTGGTCGATGGCGGTCGGATTGAATGCGTGCTGCTCAGAGATGGTCCCCGTCGATCGATTTGCGTCAGCAGCCAAGTTGGCTGCGCCATGGGGTGTGTATTTTGTGCGAGCGGACTCGATGGGGTTGAGCGAAACTTGACCCGTGGCGAGATCCTCGAACAGATGCTCAAACTGCAGCATCTACTAGAAGCCGACGAGAGACTCAGCCACATCGTCATGATGGGGATGGGTGAACCGTTGGCCAATCTCCCTCGAGTGCTCGCGGCCCTGTCGGTGGCCAAAGACTCCGAATTCGGACTGGGGATCAGCCCTCGGCGCATCACCATTAGCACCGTGGGGCTACCTCCGGCGATCGATAAGTTGGCGGCTGCCGATGCACCTTACCATCTAGCCATCAGTTTGCATGCTCCGAACGATGGGCTGCGAAATCGGCTCGTGCCTGTGAATCAAACGATTGGAATCCAAGCCATCCTTGATGCCGCCGACCGTTACTTTGCCAAAACAAAGAGACGGCTGACCTTTGAGTACGTTCTGCTCGGTGGATTGAACGATTCGATTCAATGCGCAAGGGAATTAGTCCAGCTCCTCCGGCATCGTACCGCGATGCTCAACGTGATTCCTTATAACCCCGTCCCAGGGCTTCCTTACCAAACGCCGACACCCAGCGCCGTTCTCCAATTCAGGCGAACCTTGCTAGACGGAGGGGTCAATGCCATGTTTCGCCAGCGCAAAGGGGACGAAATCCAGGCGGCTTGTGGGCAGTTGCGCCGGCTCCGAGAACGCGAGCCGCAAGTGGTTTCTATTCAATCGACGAAAACCAGTTAGCCGTTTCACAAGGTGCTGCGATCGGCTAAGATACGAGCCGATTTACAAGGCGTTGCTTGGTTTTCGTCCGGCGGAGTTTTATGAGCGAACTGTATCACGAGTGTGGAGTTGCAGCCGTCTATCACCTGCCATCGGCAACGGAGAGCCCGCTTGTCAGCGATGTCGGCGTCGATGCTGCGTCGACGATCATGCCCAGGATGCTCCAAGACATCCAGAACCGCGGCCAGCTGGCTGCGGGCATGACCAGCTACAATCCCAAGCGGTCGTTGCTGCTCGAAACCCACAAAGACATCGGGACCGTCAGCGAGGTCTTTCACTTATCCCACCGAGGCAAACACGAAGCGATCATGCAGCAGCTGGTCGGCTCGGCGGCCATCGGTCACGTTCGCTATGCGACCTGTGGTCAAGACGACCGCAACTATGCTCAGCCTTTCGAACGCCAGCACATTCACAAGCACAAGTGGTTCAGCTTCTGCTTTAACGGCCAGTTGGCCAACTATCAGGAGCTCAAAGACAAACTCACTCGCGAAGGGGATCACCACCTAGCTCGCGACACCGATACCGAGATTATTCTGCACGAAATCGGACGCGAACTGACCGTCAATCCGCACCTTTCGCTGATCGATGTCTTCGCCAATGCCGCAAAGAATTTTGACGGTGCCTATTCGATCGCGTTGATCACGGCCAAGGGAGAGCTTTTGGTGGCCCGCGATCCGCGCGGGATCAAGCCCCTGTGCTATGCCTTCGACGGTTCGCTATTTGCCGCGGCCAGCGAGAGCGTCGCACTGCTGAACCTCGGGTTCGACCGCTCGATGATCAAGTCCGTGCAGCCGGGAACCTGCATGATGATCAC
>CAILTZ010000747.1 GCA_903837255.1 uncultured Pirellula sp.
GTAGACATGCTTCTTCGTGAGTCTCGACAAGTGATCTTTGTATCGGATCGAGGGCTCCACGAGCTCGATGGTTTGGGCCAAGATTTGTACGCGAGGCTCTCTGGGGGGATGAACTGCCCGATCGAACCGATGGATCCGCAAACCCGCAAATCCCTGTTGTCTCGTTTGTGCGCGCAGCACGCACTGAGCATCGACCAGGACGTCTTGAGCTGGGTTGCCGAGCAATGCGGTTCGGACGCTCGAGTGATTCATGGCATTGTGCTGCGGCTTTTGGCCAAGCACCGAATGTTGGGGCGATCGCTCAGCGCCGAAGAGGCTACGAGTGCCATCAGCGATATCGTGCGAGCCAATCGTCCGATTGTTCGTTTGCAGGACATCGAACAAGCCGTTTGCAAAGCCTTCGGGCTTGAGCAGCAGAAACTGCAGACCAAGTCCAAGTGCCAGTCGCTGAGCCAACCTCGGATGCTTGCGATGTTTCTAGCTCGCAAACACACTCGCACGGCCCTTTCAGAGATCGGCGAGTACTTTGGCAACCGCAAGCATTCGACCGTCATCTCGGCTCAAAAGAAGGTGGATAGTTGGATCGACGTCAAGGAGTCGTTGCAGGTCGGCAACACCCAGATGCTCGTTCAAGACATCCTTCGGTCGTTGGAAGCCTCCTTGCAGGTCGGTTAATCCGACATCCGATGCGATGCACGAACTGAGTTTCCTCGTGCCTCTAGCTCCACCTTCCCCGGAGTTCCTCAAGCGGGTAATCGTGGACTTGTAGAAACGCTTTTCGGTTGGCCTGAATTTCGAGCAACCGGCGATATCCGCGCGTTACTAGATTGCGACGCTCTGTGGCATACGTTTCGTCGAGATCCTCCAACCGAAAGCCTTCTGGAGCGATGGGTCGGTTTTTGAAACGCTCATCGTCGATGAATTGCGCTAGAATAGGGTTGCAATGAAGATGGCATTCCGGGGAAAGGTGCAAGGTTTCCGGATCGATTTCTCCGATGACAAAACGTAGATACAATTCGCTCTCCGAAAGCTTTTCAACTTCCTGATCGCAAACTCTGCAAAGGTATCCTTGGTCGCATCTAGCCATGCGTCAAAGCCCCAGAACATCGGCCATAGAATAAAGTTTCGGAGATTTACCTTGCAGGAACTTGGCCGCAGAAATTGCGCCTGAAGCGTAGCTGTCTCGGTTCGAGGCGGCCACGCGGATTTCCACCAACTCGCCCATCATGCCGAAGACCACCGTGTGCTGACCTACGTCATCACCGACTCGGACTGCATGGTAGCCGATCTGATTATGAGGCCGTTTGCCAACCATCCCTTGCCTACCGTGAACGTGTTGATCGATACCCATCTGTTCAGCGATGATTTGTCCGAGTTTGATCGCCGTGCCGCTGGGGCTGTCCTCCTTGTAACGATGATGCCGTTCGATGATCTCGACATCGGCTCCCCCAGGAACATCTTTGAACGCCCGGGCGGCTTGTTCGACGAGCTTCATTCCAATGTTGACCGCGACAGAGGTATTGGGTGCCAAGCAGACCGGAATTTTCTTCGAGGCTTGCTCTATCGCCTGAAGATGTATTTCCTCCAAGCCTGTGGTGGCAATCACGATGCTCGCTTGATGCTTGAGACACTCTTCCAGAGCGGACATGCAACCTTCTGGACTGGAAAAGTCGATAACGCAGTCGAAAGCCGTTGGCCAGCGATCTGAGATGACCAAGCCCATGGGGTTTATTCCCGAGAATGTCCCAGCATCGTGCCCACAGGCTACCGAGCCAGCGCGAACCAAGGCTCCCAGAATCTGGACCTCAGGATCGCAAGATCCCAGCGCGATGAGGCGTTTGCCATTGCGACCCGATGCACCGTGGATCACCAATTGAAGCTTGGAGGACATAAATTTGCTTAGCAAGAGGGTTTCAACGAGCGGCATGAATTGTGAATGGTTATCTAATCCGAAGCCGAGAGCTCCTGCAAGGCCTCTAGGACCTCGGCATCGTGCCCATCGACACTGACTTTCTTCCACACCCGAGCCACCTTGCCCTGGGCATCGAGCAGATACGTACTGCGTTGGATTCCCATCGATTTCTTGCCGTACATGTTCTTCTCTCGCCAAGCACCATACTTCTCGGCGACCTCATGGGATTCGTCAGCCAGTAGCGGAAAGTTCAGTGAGTACTTGTCTCGGAATTTCGCATGCGAAGCGGACGAATCGGCACTGACACCCAAGACGATGGCCCCGAGCTTCTTGAGCTCTGCGGATCGATCCCTAAAGGCACATGCTTCCTTGGTGCATCCGGGGGTATCGTCCTTGGGGTAAAAGTAAAGGACCACCGGAGAGCCTTTGAAATCCGAGAGTTTTATTTTCTTGCCCTCGGCGTCCGGGAGGGTAAACGCAGGGGCCTTGGAGCCTACTTCGAGCCAGTCAGACATGATCGGTTTCCTTTAGAATTCGCTGGGTTTTTAGAGGTGGATCCCCCATAATCCAGCTAGGGTTCATAGCGTTCAAGGGGATTCATCCCTCCTTTGA
>CAILTZ010000748.1 GCA_903837255.1 uncultured Pirellula sp.
ACCCGCACAAATCCAATGAACTAACCCTTGATCACTCCGCTCGATACGAATCGGCTGGGATAAATAAATCACACTCGAACGAAAGCCTCCGGGCCCCTTGCCCCTAGGTCTTTGCCAAACCCTACCGACAGAATCGTACAGCGCCACGTTGCCCGTCTTTCCGTCGGCTTGCATGTAATCGCCCCCCACAGCGACAACCTGGCCCTGCGCACCGCGAGCAAGCGAAAAGATCCCCGAAGACTTGCCGCTAGGAATCGGTTCGACATCGCTACGAGTCCAATTCAAGCCACCATCGTCGCTGATCAAGACCTGCGCAGCGCCACTGCCCCCCCCGAGTCCAATCCACACCGACTCGGGCTCAAAGACCATCAAACTGCTGTTGCTGGCCGCAAATCCTGCTTCTCCGGGCTGTAGGCGATAGTCTTGCTGAGCCGACGAGAGCCAGTGCTGACCTCGGTCTTCGCTCCGCAATGCCATTAGCTTTCCGTCGATCGGATCCCCAAACACAAACCCGCGCTTTTCATCCCAAAATTTCATTCCGTCGATGAAGGCTTGGGGATGCTCATTCTCGTAAACAATTTTCCAAGTCCGACCGGCATCCTTGGACAAATATATTCGGCACGGAGTGCCCGCAGTAGCCACAACGAGCTCGTCGGCCGACCAAGCATGGATCGATCGCAACTCGGTCGATTCGAGACCCTCGATGCCTCGCCGTGTCCAGGTTTGCCCACCGTCGATCGTCCCTAGCAACGTCCCCTGGCTACCACAGGTCCAAGCCGTCTTTTGGTCGATGGCACAGAGCCCACGAAGCGATGCGTCCGTGCCCGTCGGAACCAACTTCCAAAACTCTTGCCCAGTGTTTTTTTGCCCAGTGCTTATTTGCCCAGTGCTTATCCAAGCGATGAACATCCAAATCCAAACAAGCCGTCGATCTGCACACATCCTGCTCTACCCTCTGTTCTACCCTCTGTGTCGGGCCGTTCGGTAGCGCTCGATCAGGGCGTTGGTCGAACTGTCGTGATGAAGCTGTGGTGTCGCCGGGGATTCAAGTTCCGGAACGATCCGTTGCGCTAAGACCTTGCCCAGCTCCACTCCCCACTGGTCGAATGAATCAAGGTTCCAAATGACGCCTTGAGTAAATACGATGTGCTCGTAGAGAGCCACGAGTTTACCTAGCGCTGGGGGCGTGAGACGATCGAGCAACAAGACGTTGCTAGGCCTGTTCCCATCGAATTCCCTGTGAGGTGCCAACCACTCGGCGGTCCCCTCGCTTCGAACCTCTTGGATCGTCTTTCCAAAAGCCAATGCCTCGGATTGGGCAAACACATTGGCCATAAGCAAATCGTGATGACGTCCGAGAGGGTTGAGGGTGTTGCAAAACGCGATGAAATCGCAGGGGATCAGCCGTGTCCCTTGGTGGATCAGCTGATAGAAAGAATGCTGGCCGTTGGTTCCAGGCTCACCCCAATACATGGCCCCGGTATCGTAGTCGACTAGATTTCCCTCAAGCGTTACGCGTTTGCCGTTGCTCTCCATCGTCAGTTGCTGCAAATAAGCGGGAAATCGCTTCAGATACTGATCGTAGGGCAACACGGCGATCGAGGACGATCCGAAAAAGTTATTGTACCAAATGCCAAGCAGTGCCATGAGGACCGGAATGTTTTTCTCCCACGGTGCATTTCGGAAATGCTCGTCCATCGCGCGAAAACCCGCGAGCATTTCTAGGAAGTTCTCCGGACCGATGGCGATCATGGTCGAAAGCCCGATTGCCGAGTCCATCGAATAGCGGCCACCAACCCAATCCCAAAACCCGAACATGTTGGCCGTATCGATCCCGAACTCCGAGACCTTTGACGCGTTGGTCGAAACAGCAACAAAGTGCTTGGCAACCGCTTCATGACCAGCACCCAGACCCTCGAGCAACCAATCTCTGGCTGTTTGGGCATTGGTCATCGTCTCTTGTGTAGTAAAGGTCTTCGATGCAACAATGAAAAGGGTTTCAGCCGGATCGAGGCCCTGGACCGCCTCAGCAAAATCGGTGCCGTCGACATTCGATACAAAGATGAATTTTCGCGACCGATCGCTGTAGCTCTTGAGGGCTTCATAAGCCATCACAGGTCCAAGGTCCGAACCTCCGATCCCGATGTTCACGACATTGACGATCGGTTTGCCTGTGTGGCCTTTCCAAGCTCCACTGCGGACTCGGTTGCAAAAATCTCCCATGCGGTCGAGGACTTCATAAACATCGGGAACCACGTTCTTGCCACCGACTTGAACATTCGCATCCCTCGAAGCCCTCAAGGCAGTGTGAAGCACCGCTCGGTTCTCGGTGATGTTGATCGCATCTCCTCGAAACATCGCCTCGATGGCAGACCTGGGCCCCGACTCCTGGGCAAGCGCAAATAGATGCTTTAGCGTCTCTTGGGTGATCCTGTTCTTGGAATAATCCAGATAGATCCCGACAGCTTCAACCCCCAAGGTCCTGCCTCGCGAAGGGTCTTGAGCAAATAGCTCACGAAGATGTTGTCCTTGTATCTTTCCAAAGTGATCATGAAGAGATCTCCAACTCGCTCGCTTGGTCAACGGTGCAACAGAGTTCATATCTCAAAGCCCTCAATGAATCCGACGGTCAAAACGACAAGGTTACACGCAAACTCGGACTCGAGTTTGGGGGTGAATATAATGGGAACGACTAGGAAAAGCACGCAAAGCAGGGACTAATTTTTCGTCGGCACCCTAAGAATCCTTGGAATCAGCCGATCCTGGGGTCCAAACCCCAGAAGCGATCCGCCCCGCAGAGGTCAATTGTCGGCAAACTTCCTGCAATCGATCCAGCGATAGATCGTTGGCTCCCTCGTGCCATGGTGGATGTTCGAGATACCAGCAAAGCGTCAGTACCATCGAGACTCGGTGCATCAAAATCGCCTCATCGAGCAAATATCCAGGATCTCCTAGAGCC
>CAILTZ010000749.1 GCA_903837255.1 uncultured Pirellula sp.
AAACTTTAGGTCCCCGGCAGCAGCACCTCCTCGGTGCCAGAGCTGCAAGGCGCTGGCTACAAGCTGAGATGACTCCAGGGCTACCTTGGGATCGGTTGCATCCACATCGCTGACTTCATGGGCCGCATATTGTCGCCACCACTCGACAAGCTTTCGGAATCGGCTCTCGGTTTGTTGGCACAATTCCTCCATGTCTTGAGCTGCGGCCTCTCGCCATACTCGGGAGAGCAAACCGAAACTCAACTCCATGATCTCGACGAGTTCATGCACCCGATCGTCTGGAACAGAAGCGTCCGAGCCGATAAAGCGATTGAAGTTGCCGGCAAAGCCGAGGATATTCCAAGGGTCCACGAGGGCACCGCACGAGATACCGCGCCGCACGAGGTCTTCGATCTGCTCGGGGATCTGAGAGGCTTGCTCGAGCTCACCTTGCCGCAAAAGCTGGTTGCCGATAGTCAACAGGCAATCGATTCGGCAAAGGATGCGAGCCGAGGGTACCTGCACATCGTCAGCCTCTTCTTTGGCTGCGTAGGCGTTTCCCATCCGAGCAAAGATGCGGGCAACCTGGATCCGTTCGACTTGCGCGGCCCGCAACCGGCCCAAGGTCGTGTTGAGCTCTTGCCTAGCTCCACCCAATGGCTGCCTGCGAATCTTAGCCTCGGCCGTAAGTCTCTTGGCATGCTTGCCTTGCAAGCGAGGGAGGTACTCGATGTAGAATGCATCCCGATATGCCGCAATATTTGTAAGCATATCCATGACCGTGGTGGTCGAAGCGATCGAGCCTGGAGCCGCACCGCAAATCCCAGACGCCATCAGGATGGTTCCAGCCAAAACCGCCGCTGCTTCGGTGAGCAACTCCTCGCGAGGCAAGTCCGAGGTGTTCTTGACTCGGGCCATCAACGCATCGACCGTCACCTGCTGCAAGATAAATCGACGGTAGAAACCTGAGGAATCCAACAAATGGGGGTCCCATTGGCCAAAGTAGTAATTCGGTCGCGTGTTGACAGGATGGTCAAAATCGTAAGCCCGGGGGTCTAGCGATACCTCGTCGAGCCGGGAAAGATCGAACTGGGCTGCCCTCAAAATTCCATCCGAGGTCTGCTTGAGGATCCCCAAGGTCTGTTCGATGAGCTCGTGATAAGGGCCATGCGCTACCCCGACACCCCGAATAAAGAGCGGGATTGGTCGTAGCCATTCATGCTCGTAGGGTTCGAGGTTGTGCCCTTCGAGGGTGGCTACCGGACGGTACCCGACGTAGTCATTAAGCTCCTGGATTGCGCCGCTGATGATACGATCGATTTGGGTCCAAGGCCCCCCCTGTTTCAAAAGTGCCTCGATGGCCCGCCCAAGAAAAAGTCCGTTGAAGATACCCTCGGGTTCTTGGTGGAAAAGCAGATCGCTGTGAAAGTCTAAATAATCAGGAAGCAACGACCGCCAAACCAGCTCGATGACCCTCGAGGCTTGCTCGCTCTGAGCAAATGCTGGGTTGGATCCTCTCAATACCTCCAGGTGGTCGACCAGCCACTGCTGGATCTTCAACCATGCGGGTAAGCCTGCGAAGACCGAAGCATCGCCTCCGGCAATGGCTGCCGCGTAAAGCCGATTCATCGACGAAAGAAATCTCGGATCGGACTTGCCCGAGGAAAAATTCAAATAGCCGAGGATCTGATTAAGATCCTCGATGCTCTCGGGCTCTTTCCCGTCTGGCGACTTGCTATTCACCGGCTCCCCCGGGCTCTGCGACCTGGAACACCCGCTTGGACTCCATCGACTCGGAGCATTGATTCCAAGGGAAGCAATGTAGATCCGGGTGGAAAATCGCGGAAGTGGTTTTTTGGCTACATCCGGAGATAAAGAAGCAAGATTTCTACCGCTCGAAAAAGAAAAAAGGCGGATTCCCATCGGGGAATCCGCCTTTGAATTTCATACAATTTGCTTTAAAAGCCCGACTTTCGACCCAGCGGCTAGTTGCCGAATGGATCGTCCGAAGCCGGAGGAGCATTGGGTTTGGCACCGTTGCCGCCGAATGGATCGTCGGTTGCCGGGGCAGGATTGGTCGGGGCTGGAGCGTCGCCGAACGGATCATTGGAGGCCGGTGCGGGCTTGACCTGCTCGAGCATCGGCTTGGGTTGCCCCTTGTTCAAGTCAGCTCCCTCGCTAAACGGATCGTTGATCGATGGGACTGGACGGGGAGGTGCATCGGAGGGAGAAGCCGGGACCGCGGCGCCATTGCGGATTCCTTGTTCGTAACGCAGCCTTTGCATTTCCAGGTACTTACCGCGAGAGGCAAGCCGAGCCTTGCGGCGGATCGCTTCGATGTGGCATCGGACCGGTCCTTGGATACGCTCCAAGGCTTTACCTACGTTGACAACTCGCTTGCCGTCGATCTCCATTTGAGCAGCTTGCTCAAAGTCGCTGACTCCGGCCTCAGGATCGTTCGACATCGCCGCTTCGCACAGTCCGCGAAAGTAAAAAGCGCGTGGATCTTGGCTGCCCGACGCGATCGCATCATTGAGCCATTGCTGGGCGGTGGCCGCATCGCCTCGGAAATAAGCGTGCACGGCATGACCGTAAACATCGTCGAGGGGATCTTGAGCCCAAGCTGGAATTGACACAAGCGCTGCGAGCACCAGCGCACAGGGGAACGAAAATCTCAGATGCATTTCGAAGGTACCTAAGGAGAACACAATGTAGGATGTTTGAAACGTGACGACTTGCCCAATCCTAATTCCTTATCCAAACGGTGCAAACAAATTGCGGTTTTCAAGTAGAATTCAAGACCTAGAAGCCAAAATGAAACCGGTTTTAACGAATAACCGGTCGAACCGAATGCAACGGCCAGCCCCGGCCCTGCCAGCCATACGGCCATAGGATCACATACGAAACTCATAGAACCGCTTATGAACCTACTGCTGTGATCCTACTTTTTTCTATCATCCGACTGCTTGCTCGATGGGCTTGGGGTAGTGTTCGTCTTGCTTGGAACACCTTCAGCTTGGTGATGGTCTTGAGCATTGGAGCCACCATCCCAGTGGTTCAGTTTGCGAGTCTCGGTTACATGCTTGAGTGCTCGGCTCGGATCGCAAACGGGGACCCGATCCGCAAATGTTTCCCCGGGGTTGCCTTGGCAGGCCAAATCGTTCGCTGTGGTCTGTGGACGCTCCTGACTTGGCTTCCGATCTGGTTGATCACCGACCTTGGGTATTCCTCGGAACTGATCCAGCCGGGATCCAATGCAGCGCTGAGGCTTCGTATCTTCGCAAGAATCCTTTCGATTCTGTGGGTCCTGTGGGTCGTTTGGGCGATCTGGCGAGGTGGGCGATGGAAACATTTTTTTTGGCCTCACCCGATTCGATTTTTCAAGGCCATCTTTAGCAGAGCATTTTGGCTCGATGTCGAAAATCGATGGTGGGAGTTTCTCCAGCGACTGCACCTTTGGCGTTTGATTAAATTGGGTTTTTTTGCCAGTCTAGGTGCTTGGATCTGGCTCGCAGTCCCCGCCTTGTTGATCTTGGTCTCTCTGAACGCGGCCCCGGAGGTCAAGCCCCAGCAGCAAGGGGGATTGGCGCTTTTGGGTTTGCTCGGCGCTATCCTCATGGCCAGGGCGATCCAGTATCTGCCCACGCTGCAAACTTATATGGCTTGGCAGAGCTATACCAAGCAGAGCTTTCCCAAGCAGCTCCCTAGCGAGCAGCTCCCTAGCAAGCAGCGCCTTGACGGGGTCTTGGATCGCTCGGCTGCCCGAAAAGTCTTTCGCCAAGTACCGATTCACTATGCCTTTGCGAATATTTTGTTTCTGGCCCTGGCCTTGCCCCTGTATCTCCTGAGGATTGAATCGATCCCCGCTGAGCTGTGGTTCTTGCTCTCGATCTTTTTTGTGGTTTGGATGTTCCCTGCCAAGCTCCTCATCGGTTGGATGATTCGCCGAAGCAATCGCAAGAGCAGCGATGGTAATCCCAGCCATAGCAAGCACCGGGAGGCTTGGTGGCCCCTGCGCTGGATCGCTTGGGTGCCTCACCTTGCGGCCATCGGGATCTATGTGGGGTTTCTGTACCTTGGAAAATTCGCGCTTTGGGAGGGTGGGGCGATTTTGCTCTTCCAGCACGCGTTTTTGCCCCCGGTCCCTTTCTACCTTCGCTGAGAGCCGGTCTGGGTTTTGAAAGTTGGTTTTTCCAGGGTTTTGGAGCTTACCCGGACCCTTTTGGCCGAGAGAATCGGTTGACGCACGGGAACTGAATCTGTACCCTCGCCCTCTTAGGTCTTCGGAAAAATCCGAAAATTGCTTACAATCCACAAGGCTTCAAGCTCGCCGGAATCTTCGATCGTTCTTCCAATCGGCAAATGAAACATGGAATTTATTGAGAAAATGTGGGAAGGGACCACCAACGCCGTCAACGGGGTTCTGACCGGCTTTGACCGCGGCCTTACGGTCCTATTCGGTTCCGCAAACTCACGCCAGCTCAAGCGTTACGGAGAGTTGGCTCGACGTGTCGGGGAGCTCGAGCCACGCATGATGGCTCTATCGGATGAGGAGCTCAAGGAGCAAACAGTTCGCTTTCGACAACGGCTCAAGGACGGTCAAACGCTCGATGATATCTTGGTCGAGGCCTTTGCGGCATGTCGCGAGGGTGGCCGGCGATTCCTCAGGATGCGTCACTACGATGTGCAGCTCATCGGGGGCATGGTCTTAAACGGCGGCAACATCGCCGAAATGATTACAGGAGAAGGCAAGACGCTCGTGGCGACATTGCCGGCCTACCTCAATGCTCTGGAGGGTAAAGGGGTCCACGTCGTTACCGTCAATGACTATCTAGCTCGGCGGGATATGGAATGGATGGCTCCCCTGTACATGGGCCTAGGTCTGAGCGTTGGAAACATCCAAAGCGGGATGGACAATGACAGCCGCCAAAAGGCTTATGCTTGCGATATCACCTACGCGACCAACAACGAGTTGGGCTTTGATTATCTTCGCGACAATATGCGCATGGCGGCCCGCGGTGACGATCGCTTCCCTAGCTACATGCAGCAGGTCCAAGGCCCGTTGCATTATGCGATCATCGACGAAGTCGACAATATCTTGATCGATGAGGCTCGTACTCCGTTGATCATCTCCGGACCTGCGATGCGGGATTCGGCCAAATACACCGAAGCCGATCGTGTCGCACGAGGGCTCAAACGAGACGAACACTTCGTCGTCAATGAAAAAGACCACACCGTCAACTTGACCGATACGGGGGTCCGCGAAGCCGAGCGGTTGGCCGGCGTTGAAAGTTTCTACACCGTGGGGAACATGGAATGGCCCCACTTGATCGACAACGCGCTCAAAGCCCATCAGCTTTATCGCCGCGATGTCAACTACGTCAGTCGCGATGGCGAAATCATCATCGTCGACGAGTTTACCGGTCGACTCATGGAAGGCCGTCAATGGTCCGATGGTTTGCACCAACCCAGGGACCAAGGACTAGTCGCTGGGCCTTGCG
>CAILTZ010000750.1 GCA_903837255.1 uncultured Pirellula sp.
GATTCCCGTGTGGCGTTGGATCGATGGAAAAAACGATGGATGTTTGCCCAGAAAACCCGTCAATTTACACGCAAATCGATGCCCACGCAAACCAACCATGCCACGGCCCGGCCACCGCAACCATACGATCCAAGTCTACCCGCGAAACAAACGAATCCAACGGAGTAATCCGCCACAAGCGATGCAAAAAAGGTCGAACGAGAGAATCTCTTCACCAAGAAAGACACCAACGCGGATGGATTCCTCTCCCATCCGGAGTTCATGTCCGGGCAAAAAGATCCCGAACAAGCCAAAGAGAGATTCATCAAGTTCGATACCGATGGTGATGGAAAACCCAGTCGCAAGGAGTTCGTCTTTAGCGGCAAATCGAGCATTTAACAAGGATTGAGGTCTTTTTCGGAAGAATTCAGCTTGTTTTCCGGTTTTTCTTGTGCAGGTTTTCTCCGGATCAACGTCCAAGAATCACCGCATCTATGTTGCTTGCCAATTGCCAATCTTCTAATATTTCCATGGGTCGATGGCCCTTGGGTAACGGCGACCTGTGGCTGGCAAGCACAACGATCCAAAAACAACACATTCCCTGCAACGGAAAGATCAAGATGAATACGATGTCGAAGCTCTCTGGCCGAATTGGTTTCAGCAAGTCCCTTTCGGCGGTTATCGCTGGCTCGATGCTGGTGGCTGCACCAGCCCAGTGGCTCATTGCAGAAGAACTTCAACGAGTGGCCAACGTCACCGAGCAGCCTGCGGACAACCGGATGATTATTCGCAATGTTCGAAACCTCGTCGAAGAGGGCCACATCTCCCAACCCAAATTCAACGACGAGATGTCCAAACGAGGCTTTGCGCTTTTCCTCAAGCAAGTAGATCCGCTCAAAGGCTACCTATTGCAAGCCGATGTCGATGAGTTCCGCCAACAGGAAACCAACCTCGACGACATGCTCCTGAAAAACAACATCTCTTTTGCTTACGCCGTCTACAAGCGATACCTCCAGCGACTTAACGAAGTCATGCCGCTGGTTCACGAACTGATCGACACCCCCCATGACTACAACGTCGAAGAGTTCCTCGAAAGCGATGCCAAGACGATTCCTTATGCAAAGGACATGAGCGAACTTAAGGATCGATGGCGTAAAACGATCAAGCTCAGCTACCTGTCGGCAAGGGCTGATGGAGACAAGGACGAGGACACCAAGGAAAAGCTGCACAAGCGATACCGAACGTATTACAAGAACCGTTCGCAAACAGACGTTTACGAACTGCTCGAAATGTACCTGACAGCACTGACCAGTTCGCTCGATCCGCACACCAATTACATGGCGCCGCGCGAAAAAGCAAACTTTGATATGCACATCTCCTTGAAGCTCAAGGGGATCGGCGCGACGCTGCGAGCCGATGACGGTTCGACCATCGTCGAAATGATCGTCCCGGGAGGAGCGGCCGACAAAGACGGACGACTCAAAGTCGGCGACGACATCGTCGGGGTCCAACAGGATGATGGCAGCCCGGTAGTCGAAACCCAAGACATGAAAATCGACGACGTGGTCTCGATGATTCGTGGCGAAGCCGGAACGAAAGTCAAGATCCACGTCAAACCCAAGGCGGGTGGCGAACGGCAGATCTACGAGATCACTCGAGCCGTGATCAAAC
>CAILTZ010000751.1 GCA_903837255.1 uncultured Pirellula sp.
CTGCAAATAACGCTGCGAGGCGCAACCCGCAAGCACCAACGCAAGAAGCATCAGCGCGACGATCCCTTGCGATGAGTGCTTCTTCAATGCTGCTAACTCCAGTGATGGAAAAATTCACAGCATTCTCCATAGCAAAATCATAGCCCCAGCCGCAACACGGATCGGACGGATCGGACGGATCGGACGCAGGTTGTTGTTTTGCTAGCAAAACAGCAACCTGCGTCCGATCCCTTTAGCTCCGCTTGGTCTTGGAACTCGTCAAAAACGCGGAGACAAAGAACATGACAATCAGCAACGGAATGCAGCAGCTGCAAATCGTTCCAAAAACCTGACTGATTAAGCTCGTCTGCGGCGTTGAGGGATTCGCCGTCAGGCTCCCAGCCGGTGGGGTCCAAAGGGGCGGAACGTTGCTGGGCATACCCCCAGCGTTTCCACCATTGCTTCCACCCTTTGCATCCGAAGATTGCCGAAATGCAATCCCCGTGACCTTCTCGTTGTTGGGCTTGCTAAGGGCCTTGAGAACCTCAGCAACATCCAGATCACCCAGCCCATCGAGCATGGCGAAATCCTCCTGGTCTCCAGCTTGGTCGGTCCCACTTCTCTCGGCCATAATCTCCTGAATCGCACTGGACAACGACGCTTGGTCGTCGGCCCTACGGTAGCTATGCACGCGGGTAGCAAGGGAGTGATTCCCTCGCATATCCACGCCAATCGCATCGATGAGGATCCCTCGAGAGAGAATGTCAGGGAGATATTGATCGAGCAACACCTGATCGCTCGCCTCGCCATCGGTCACAACAATCAGTCGATACGTTCCATAGATCTTTTTGGAACGTATCGAGAGGAGTTCATCCGAGGCGATCCGCAGAGCTTCCCCCAGCGGCGTTCCTCCATTGGCTTGCAAGCTACCAATGCGCTCGATGGCTTGCTGCTGATTCACAGGTCCAACAGGAATGTACCAATGATTGTTTGCACGCGCTCCATTGAGCAGCAGCAGCCCGACATTCGTGCCAGGCGTAATCTGCTCGATGACCTTGATCAGCGAACTCTTGGCCGCATCGATGCGACTGCGACGATCGCGCTGCATGACCTCACGCATCGAACCGGAATCGTCTAGCACGATCACGACGTAGTCGTTGGAACCCGCATAGGTCGTTCGACCTATGCCCAAAGCCATGCTGGCAACCAGAGCGATGCTGGCAAAGGGAACAATACGCAAGGAGCGTGCGATGTTTGTCATAGGACGTTGGACCACTAAAAGTTAAAGTCAGTCGGGGTCAAGGCTTCAGGATTGACTTTCACGATTCGAAACTCGACTCGCATGTTCTCTTTGGCTTCGTCGATGTTCCGGGGCTTGGGTATCACCGGTTCCATAATCCCTGCCCCAACGGGAATGATCTGGGAAAGGTCGACGGTGATCCCGGAATCCTTGGCGTACTTCTCTAGCGACTTTTTCACTGCTTCGGCACGAGCCTGAGACAACGACAGGGCCGCTTGCATGGTGACCGCCGGATCGCTGCTACCACCTCCAAAGGAACCGTTTTTGATCAAGTCAATGACTTCTTTGGTGCGGCTCAAATCCAGTGGCTTGCCATTCATAAAGTAACGGTAGTTGCCCTGCGTGCCGTTCTGCTGAATGATCCCTTTGGCCGTTCCTGCCTTGATCAAATCCATGAGCGTCTTGGACGGGTCGGCATGCCCACGAATCACCACGGCTGCATTTCCGAACTGGCTGGCTTGTTTTAAAGCCCTGAGGAACTCCGCCCCGTAGCGATCGCTCGAGAAGGTCTGTTCGTTGGGTTCGAAATTGATCGAGAAGCTCACGATGGTGTTGGCATCGAGATTCTCTCCCAAAAACATCTCGGACGATTCGGCGCTGGGGCTGAAACGTTCGACGTTCGTCGGTTCGGCGTACTGGATGCCTCCGAGTTCGGCAAGCTTTCGATAGTCGAAGTCGTTGGGTTCAAAACCCGCCCTAGCCTTGGCGTACTTCCACTGGGTGGCAAGATTGATCGATCGGCTCATGACCTCTTCGAATCCACTTGCGTTGGACTTTTGCTTGAAGAATGCGATTTGTCCGGGCAAGCCTACAAAGCCGCAGTCGAGCAGCAGGCCATGCACATCTGCTTCTAGGGTTGGCAAGACTTCTTTGCCAAAGATCCGTTGGGACATGCTGAGGATTTGCTCGTACTCTTTGCTCAGCTTTCCGCTTTCGCCAAAACCCTTGCGCATGGCCACGAGCTGCTCGGTTGCCTTCAGATGCCCGGCGACGAATTTTTGGACCCATTCCTTGTTGGCATCGTACCAATCGCGACGAACGGCGTACACGTCGGCAATCGATCGGCTCATTTGAACCGTGCTGTTGACCACATGGGCTCCTTCGACGGTCCCCTCGGCACCGGTTCCAACGGCATCTAGGCCGCTAGTGAGTCCAATCATATCCGGTGTTACCACACAGCAAGCATCGATGCTCGCGTCGTTCTTGAAGGCCGTCGCAGGGCCATCTGGTCCGGTGATGTCTTTGGTCCATACGATTTCAACGTCTTCGCGATTCAGACCCGCAGCTGCCAACGAATCGTAAAGCAACCCGACGTGCGGGCCCCCCTGCTGGCAAGCGATCTTCTTGCCCTTGAGCTCATTGAGATTCTTGACCCCCTTCTTGGCGACGATGTGGTCACCGGCACTCCACGACAACTGCAGCACAATCACCGGCTTGGTCCTCGGATCGGCACCCAGGACTTCGCCCGCTAGCCCGATCATGTGCATCGTCCCACGGAGCATCGGGGATTTGCCCGACACGTAGTTTCGCACCTGGCCAACAAAATCGTCGCCAGGGACAAGCTGCATGTCCAAGCCCATCTGCTGATAGGTCGATCCCGGCTTGGTCTTGAGGTCTCCGTTGGCCAGAAACGTCGCGATGTCACCTCCCCAAAAAATGTAGGGGACCTGAACGGTTTTGTTCGAAGCCGTCGGTCCGCTTTGCACCGCTGCGACTTGGACCGGTCCGACCAACTGCGAAAAGAGCTCCTGGCCAAAACTCGTCGGTCCGAGGGCGAACGACACAGCGAGGACCATCAGGAAGCGAAAGGCGTGCGACATGGCATGCTCCGAAAAATAGGAATTTCAAAAACGGATTTGGCTAGTGGTCTTGGCGGTGATGTTATCGAATGACGTTATCGAATCCCCATGGACTCTAGTAGGCGGATTTCCTCTTCCATCTGGGCGCGCTCCTGGTCGGAAATATCCGGATTCGGGAGCAGCGACCGGCGGGTGCAGTTGATCAATGCCTGCAAGGTCTGGTAGCGCCGCGTCTGCTTGATCGCAGGCTGCAAAAAGTCCCGCACAATGATCTTTAACTCCTCGGCGTTCTTGGGCGGTACGGCTTTGAACTGACTGCGAAGCGCGGCATAAGCCGCCGAGGAATAGTCCTCCTCAAGCCCCTCTTTGTCGAGCCACTCGACAAGCTCGTCGGTGGCCAACTTGGTCGGCCCGAGCATCCAACGGATAAATTCGAGCCGGTCCTCTCCAGTCGGATCGAGAATCGGGATGATCAAATCCCCGACCCGGCCGGGACGACGGATGTCCGGCGAGAGCAAGTGAATACGTGCCGTCATCAATAGCCAAATCACTTTGCCTCGGAGCTTCGGATCGCTCATCATGGCTTGGATCTTCCCAGTCAACCGCCTCTCGGTCTCGTGTGCTCCCTCGCCGACACTGCCGAACTGTGTATCGGCCTCGTCGACGAAAATGACGACTTTTTCAAGGGCTTCGAGCACCCGTCTGAGTCGCTCAAAGATCACGTCGGTCTGACCAAACCACTGGCTGCGAATATTCTTCAGGACAAGAACAGGCATATCGAGCTCGGCCGCTACGGCCTCGAAGATGAACGTCTTACCACCTCCGATCGGACCAGCAATGGCCGCACCCGGCAAAGCTCGATCGTCTGGAAGCTTCATCCGAGGGATCAAGTAATCCCGCAGGAAGTCCTTCAGCTTGGAAAACCCTATGACGTCCTTGAGCGTCTGAATCGGTTTCTTGAACTCGATCACATCGTCCCCAAGCTGCGATTGAATGAACTGCTCGACCTGCAACGTGGTGTCCTGTCGCTGAATCGGCTGCTTGGAGTAATCCGATGCCAAAAGCAACTGCCGCATCGCATGCAACGAAAGTCCTGCCGTCGCGTCGGCGACGACGTCGAGCGTATCGATCACGTGCCGATTGCCACTGCTCGAGGCATGCCACTGCGCGTAATGCCTTCGCGACGCTAAATCCGGTGATGGGATCTCGACGGTCAAGACCTGAGGCAATCTCGATACTCGCTGGTGGATCAAGCTGCGGGATTCGGCCAACAGCAACACATTGTCTTTGCCATTGAAGAACGATGGGTCTCCAAACCAATCGGTGACGATCGTGATACGCCGAAGCTGTGCGTCGTTCATCTTCGAGACGTCCCCATCACCCGAAGGAAGCAGGATGTCGGTTCCCTCGATGATAATCAGCAAGTTTTCTTTGAGGCAATTGCGAGAGCAGATCGTCAGCTGCCGCATAAACTCCAAGGCCTGGGTAGAGTTCCCGATCGCATCGCGCAAGTACTGATCGAACTCCTTGCGACGCAATTCGAACTTGCTACCGTCCTGAAGCACCTCACGCGTTGCAACCGCATCGATCGCCACCTGGTTCTTCCATGCCGTCCAAGCCTCCCGGAGTTTCGGTCGGTCTTCCTCGGCGATGCGAATTGGACCGTTAAGCTCGTAGATGACCTGAATGAGCCCCGGCACCTTGGTCTTGTTGATCAAGAACGGGATCAGCGGCAAATACTCTCTGCCATCGTAGTATAGGTCATAGATGTTGCCCGAGATGACGATCGATCGAGCTTGCCCAGAATTGATCGTTCGAGCCAAATGTGTGAAGAATGGGTAGGAAGCCGCCGGCACGTCTTGGGTTGGCAATTGATTGGAGACTTTATCGCTCATATTTGGGTTTGGGCTAATAACGCATGGGAGTAAAAAACCTTCGCCGAACTGCATCCGCAAAGTCCTAGCTTTAATCCATCGATTCTATCACGCTTAAGCGTTGGTTGGGCAGCAGATCTCTGAACGTTTCGGTTTTGCCCCCCGGCCAATGAACCGTCAACTTGGATACCCCGGTCGCTTGACCAAGCCCAATATGAAGGGTACTGGCATGGGTCGATGCATATGATCCACCGCCAAAACGATGGCGGATGAGCTTTCGGATTCCTTGCGAACCAGAACCTCCATCGACAGCAGCCCACTCCACCTCCAACCATGCCCCGAGGGCATCGCGGTTGCTTTGACGACCGATCAGATCAATCAATAAGTAATTTCCCCCGGCTGAGGCATTTCCGTGAGAAGCATTTCCGGCTGAGGCATTTCCGTGAGTAGCATTTCCGTGCGAGTCGTTTCGAATCAACTCCGCCGGTTGCTCAATCATGCTTACGGCAAAGTCCAAATCGCCGTCGTTATCATAATCGCAGATGGCCATGCCCCGACCCGC
>CAILTZ010000752.1 GCA_903837255.1 uncultured Pirellula sp.
CCCTTGCGGTTGCACAAGACACAACGAACAAGCCAGCTACGGCCACAACTCCCGCGACGACCGTGGTTGCCAAGCCAGTCTCGCCCGAGCAATTGGCAGTTGAAAACGATGCGGTCAAGGCTATCAAGCAACTGACCGACGCATTGAACGCAGGCAACTCCGATGCGGTCGCTGGGGTATTCTTGCCCGACGGTGAATTGATCGATGACTCGGGTACCGTCCACTTAGGTCACGAAGAAATCAAGGCCTTGGTAAAAGCCTTTCAGGAAACTTACCCGGGTTCGAAAACCGATGCCCAAGTCGAGTCGGTTCGAGCCGTAGCGGGCCTCGTGCTTGTCGACGGCACGCGAGTTATTACTGGCAAAGATGGAAGCAGCCTTTCGGTGATCCGATTCGCGACGATTTGGAAGAAGACCGACGCAGGCCTAAAGCTCGCTTCGCTCCGCGATGTGAGCGAAGCCCTACCACCAACCCCACACGAAGCCCTCGAAGGGCTCGCTTGGATCGTTGGTGAGTGGATCAATGAGTCGGGTGACAACAAGGTATCTCTCAACTACCGTTGGGACGACAACGGCAATTTCATCGTCGGCGACATCAACATCACCAGCGGCGAGCAAGTCATCATGAAGAGCTTCCAACGGATCGCTTGGGATGCCAGCCAAGGCAAATATCGCTCTTGGACTTTTGATTCCGATGGCGGATTTGGCGAAGGTGTTTGGAATGCGACCCCCACCGGACTGGTCCTTCAAAACAGCGCCGTTGGTCCAGACGGATTGCGTGGAACCGCAACGGTAAAACTCGTATCTGACAGCAAGGATCGATTTACCGTCCAAGGCATCCATCGCATGAGCGAAGGAATGGAAGCCCCGGATTACCAATACACCGTTGTTCGCAAACCACCAGTGGCCAAGTAATCCTCAGCTAGCTCGCGGGGCCTAAAGGGCCGATGCTCAACGTGTCGGCCAACAGGCTCCTCGCAGCAGGTTTCGTGCAGCAAGATTTTAGTCAGAAACTCAGTCCGAGCGCAGTAGTCCATCTTGGGTGAAACTCGAATAATCCTGGGAACTAGTTCCCTCCTTTGGCGATGCCCTACTTTGGCGATGTCCGAACCAAATTTGATAAGGTCATAAATAAGGTCATAGAAATAATGAAGCGTACTCAGTGGATGATTCGTTGGTTGTATCCGGCCGCTTTGGCTATCGGCTCGGTGGGGTTTGTTGGACCGATAGATGAGGCATCGGCGCAAATCCGCGGTGGCGGCGGTGGTCGAGGTGGTGCAGGTTTCAGTGGCGGCGGAGCCCGACCTAGCATGCCCAACATGGGTGGCATGTCGCGGCCCTCGATGCCGACGTCTCGACCAGCCCCTCAAATGCCTATGAGCAGGCCATCGCTTGGCAATTCCATGCCCCAATCCCGCCCAGCAGGCCCCTCGAACCTGCCAGGAAACCTCAGCCGCCCAAGCGGAAATATGGGCAACATGGGAAGCATGCCTGGCGGAATGTCTCGCCCCTTACCAGGCAATGTTCAGCGACCAAACATGGGCAACAGCATGAACACCAATCGTCCTAGCCTCGGAGGTGGAGCCCCGACCACGCGACCGGCTCCTGGCGGGCTCGGTGGAGTCTCAGGGTTGAATCCACCAAGCTCGATGACTCGGCCCGCTCCCGGCAACCTCGGCGGTCAAACTCCCACCACACGACCGAATGTCAAACTTCCAGGTTCGTCCCCCTCGCTGACTCGGCCCGCTCCGGGCAACCTCGGTGGACTAGGCTCCGGAGGCCTCGGTGGCGGCAACATCCCAACCACACGACCCGCGCCGCTCCCAGGCACCAATGGACCATCCTTCGGTGGTATCAATCGCCCCCAAGGCGGCTTAGGTGCAACGACCAAGCCCGCTCCGCTTCCCGGGTTCCCAGGCACAGGTGGCCAACCAACGACCAAGCCCGCTCCAGGCTTCGGCGGAAACCTGGGCAACAATCAAGGCGGCAACCGCCCCAACCTCGGTGGCAATTTGGGCCAGGGCAATTTGGGCCAGGGCAATTTGGGCCAAGGCAACTTAGGGGGTATCAATCGTCCTAACAACGGCCAAAACCTGAACCGTCCGGAGACCAAACCGAATCGACCAAGCCTCGGTGGCAACCGTCCGGGTGGCGTACAAACCCTACCGGGTGTGATCGGCGGTGGCAATCAAATCGGCGGTGGTGGCAACGGCTGGAACCGTCCAGAATGGAACGGCAACAACAACTGGGGCAACGGCAACAACAACTGGGGCAACGGCAACAACAACTGGGGCAACGGCAACAACAACTGGGGCAACGGCAATTGGGGTAACAACAACAATCGCCCCAATTGGAACAACGGCAACACCAACATCAATGTCAACAATAACAACTTCAACAACTTCAACAACAACAACAATTGGTTCGATAACAACTACAATCGACCTTTCTGGGATCGTCCCGGTTACAACAATAACAATAACTGGGGCAACAACTTCGGATATCGACCGAACAACAATTGGAATAACGGCTGGAACTCGCACTGCATCCACCCGCACTACCAAGGCTGGTACAACGGTTGCTGGTCGGGTTACTGGGGTAGCTCCTATTACTCGCCAATCGTCTGGGGTGGAATCGGTTGGGGACTCGGTTCTCTCTCTAGCAGTTACTACAATACCGGGGTCTCCTACAGCAACCCCTACTACTTAGCTCCTGCCGTTGGCACCACCGCCGTGGCCGGCTCGGTTCCTTACGATTACTCTCAGCCTGTAGTGGTCAACAACTACATCACCGCCGAGTCGCAAGGTTCGACGGCCACGTCGACTTCATCTCCGACAACCAATGCCAACCCCTCGGCGAATTCCAATATCGAAGCCTCCTTCGGAGACTTTGACAAAGGTCTAGCGTCGTTCAAAGAAGGCGACTACCAAGCCGCTTTGAATTCGTTCAATTCGGCGCTAACGAAGAATAGCGGGGATCCTGTGGTACACGAAGTCCGCGCGCTTTCGCTCTTCGCACTCGGTGATTACTCAAGCGCAGCGGTTGCTCTGAACTCGCTTCTGGCCGCCGCTCCAGGAATGGATTGGACCACCGTCAGCAGCCTCTACGGCAACGGCGATGACTACACTGCACAACTTCGCAAACTCGAAGAATACTGCAAAGCGAACCCAAAGAACCCAGCTTCAGCCTTCGTGCTCGCCTACCATTACCTTGTCATCGGCCAAAAAGACTCCGCGATTCGCGCTTTGAAAGTCGTTGTCGAGAATCAGCCCAAAGATGTGACCGCCAAACGGATGCTCGAGGCTCTCGATCCAAAGCCGATCGAAGCCAAGACCGCCACGCCAAATTCTGATGCACAGCCACAAGCTGAAGAGCTTGCCAAGCCCGCTCCGGAAGTCGATTTGGTTGGCAAATGGCAAGCCGTTGCCGGAACGACCACCATCGATCTTTCGATCTCTGAAGACTCAAAGTTCACTTGGAAGGCAACCGAATCGGGCAAGCCCGCGGTGGAACTCGCCGGTGACTTTGGTACCAACGGTTCGGCTGTGCTGATGGAAACCCCGGACAAAGGATCGCTCGGTGGAACCGTCAAGAGCATCAATGCCGAAGAGTGGATCTTGAATCCACCAGGTGCAACGGACACCAGCGGCGGCTTGAAATTCAAGCGGGTCAAGTAGTCGATTGAAGCAAGCGATAGAGTTCTTGAAAAAAATTCATTAAGGCCCTGCGAGTTTCTGATTCGCAGGGCCTTTTTTATTCAAAATCGCAGACCTTTGGAACTGTTATAGTCCAGTGTAAGAAGCGTCCCAATTCGCTCTTAGCTCTCTGGACTGTAGTGACGGTGTTGACAGGATTGACTTCGGACTGCTTGCTCTGTGTTCTCTACTGTTTCAAAAACCGGCTGTTTGGCTGTTGCATCAGCGCTCCATCAGCGTCCATCAGCGGTCCAGGATTTTAAACCGCTGATACACGCTGATATTCGCTGATAGGGAACCCCCCAACCGCCCGGGACTGAGCGTCAGGTAAACGCAGGAATTAGGTGACCGAAAAAAACTTTGAACCAAAAATGCATGCTGGGTACCCCTATTTGATAAAATTGCAGACACACACCGCTGAACGATTATTTACCACAAGGAGCAGCACAGATGACTAAATAGATCCACAGGATTTCAGGTGCGCGATGTGACCAGAACCAACGTATGCTGCATGCCCTCAAAGTCGTTGTCAATGAACCTCAGCC
>CAILTZ010000753.1 GCA_903837255.1 uncultured Pirellula sp.
AGATCCACTACCAGGAACGGGCTTCCTCCGTGGTCTCTGTGTCTCTGTGCCTCTGTGGTTCAAGACGGCTGCTTGGCTGTTTCATCAGCGGTCCATCAGCGTCCATCAGCGGTCCGGGTTGCTGCCCGGGATCCTTGGGTCTCACGCAAACACGGTCCTATTGAAGCCTTGCGCGAATCCAAAGGGGATCACGCCGAGCATCGATCACGGCAATAATAGTCACAGTGCTTGCATGGAGTGAGTAGTAGAGGCAAAAAGGAAACTTCTTAGACAACGCCCTATAGCACCCATGCTCAATCTCGTGGACTCCACCATACTTGGCCAGAGACTCTATATCTTCAATCATGCAGGTTCTGAAATGGTTGCCCAACCCAGACAACTGCTTTTCATAGAACCAATAACCCTCTACGATGTCGGCTTCCGCATCGGAAGTAATTTGAAGGATCATTGATCGATATTCAACAACCTTGCTTTGGCATCGGACCACTCTGAAATCGACGAGGTACCATCCTCAAGTCGACGTTTTCTATCACTTAGCACGTCGCGATGCCAGTCCGGCGATTTTACATCTGCTGGATCAACGCACAGACTTTGCCATACAATCTCCATAAGTTGAAACTTCTCAGCAACCGACAATGAGTCTATTTGAAAGTCAATTGACATAGAGTAAATCCTTGGACATTCCTTGGAGAACCAAAACCTCCAAAAACGGTCGACTCAAGCGGTTCTACGATTTTTCGCACATCCTTGATGTCATGGTATCGATTTTACCCGCCAAGGTCAAATTCTACGCGATACTTCCGCGTTGTCGTTTCTCTTATTCTTCTTTGCGAGCTTGGCGCGAAACTTATCCCCAAATAGCCGACGGACGGGACCGGAGTCCCATCCTACTGTCTGATTACGGCTGTTTCATCGGCGGCTGTTTCATCAGCGGTCCATCAGCGTCCATCAGCGGTCCGGCTCTGCGGTTTTCTACTTGGCGAATCTGTAAGCGGTTCTAGGTAGACTCCGAGAGTTCCTCTCCGTCCGGAAACGGTTTCTCAAGCAATCGCTTGACATGCCCGACCAGCTCGTCCATGAGAAACGGCTTGTGAAGGTACTCGTCGACCCCAAGCATCCGAGCATACGCCTGATGACGCTCGCCCTCGTTGCCCGTGACCATGATCACCCGGATCTGATCCCGCTGTGTCTTGCGCAAATGCTCCAGCACCAAAAATCCACTCTGCCTGGGCATCATCATGTCCAAGACCATCAAGTCGGGCTGGTAGCTCTCTAGCTTGGTGATCCCAGCCTGTCCATCAGGCATGTGCACGACCTGATACCCCAAATTCTCCATCGCAAACTTCACCGGGGCTGCAATCTCGATGTCGTCGTCGACGATCAATATTCGAGGTGCCCGATTCTGTTGCTTCCAAGCCGGCTCGATGGACATGACGCTAGGTGCTTTCTAAGTGTTCAGTTGGATTCTTTGGTGATCGTGACGATGATGTTCTTGAACATCGGCGTGCGGCTCTTGGGATCCACCACCCGCGGGACCAACACATTCGACTCCGGATAATACATCATGGCACTTCCCGAACGAATGTCTTCGTAACCCCTGGCTAAGATGTTATGCATTGCGCCGGTAGAACTCGATACCGTGACCAACTGGTCATGCTTGAAACCCATCCGCTCCAAATCGTCCGGATGCATCAAGATCACATCCCGGCGCTCTTGATGCCGATACAAATCGGTATCCTCATAAACCACCGTGTTGAACTGGCCCTCGCTCCGCACCGTCATGAGCCTTAATTGATTGGCCGCAAGCGGGGTGATCTCGGGCAACTCGTGGACTACAAGCTGCGCTCGACCGTCCTTGGTGTTGAACCTGGCTTTGTGGAACGTCCGCCCCCCAACCTGAAACTCTTGCTTGGATTCGGCGATCTGATCGATGGCCTCATAACCAGGCACCACCTTGGATATCCAATGCCGGATGGTATTGGTCTGCTCCATCTGCTCCCAATCGATGGCCTCGGATTTGCCTAAAGTCAACTTGGCAATCTGGGCGATGACATGCACCTCGCTGCGCGGACCCGGCAGTCGCTTGGGCCCTCCGTCGCTGAGCCGCACATAATTGAACATCGACTCCTGGGTGGTCGGCTCGGGCTCTTCGTCCCTGGCCAAAACCGGCAAAACAATCGTCTCTTTTGCCAACCCGTTGGCATGCCCGGTGTTGAGCGTCGTATTGAGCATCACGAGCATGTCCAAATTCCGTAGCGCCTCGTCGGCAAACTGTGCGTCGGGATTCGAGCCATACAAATTCCCACCTAAACACAAACCGAACTTGAGCTCACCTCGATGGGCTGCCTCGATGCAATCGAGCGTGTCGCGACCGGGTGTGGTCGGTAACTTTATCCCAAAGCTGTTCGTGAGATTTTGAAAGATCTCATCCTTGAGCTTGGGCGTCACCCCTACCGATCCGATCCCCTGGATGTTCGAGTGGCCGCGGATGGGCATGACCCCTGCCCCCTGGCGCCCGATCATCCCGCGAAGCAATGCCAAGTTGACAATCGACTGTACGTTTTGAACCCCATGCGTATGGTGCGTGATGCCCATCGTCCACGAAAAGATCGAACCCTGGCTCTGGCAATAGACCCCAGCAAGCTCCCGAATGGTCGCTTCATCGACGCCGCTCTTGGCAACGATCTCACTCCAGGGCCGATCGGCCAAATCGGCTAGATACTCGGCCGAGCCATTGGTGTGCTGCTGCAAATACTCTAGGTCGTGTTTACCCATCTCGACGGTCGCCTTGGCGATCCCAGTCAGCAGCGCTAGATCTCCTCCGATGTGCGGTTGCACATAATGCGTGGCGATCTTGGTCCCAAACACCATGCTGATCGGATCGCTGGGAACCTTGAATTTGATCAGCCCCAACTCCTTGATGGGATTGATCACGACGATCTTGCCACCACGCCTTCGCAGATGCATCAGGCTGGTCATCAAGCGAGGGTGGTTGCTGGGCGGATTGCCTCCGATGATGAACACCGTATCGCACTTGTCGAGGTCCTCGAGCACGACCGTGGCGGTGCTGGTCCCGAGCGTGGTTTGCAACCCTACGCCGCTGGCTTGGTGGCAGTAGTAACTGCAGTTGTTGACGTTGTTGGTCCCATACACACGAGCAAAGAGCTGCAAGAGAAAACCTGCTTCGTTGCTCGATCGTCCGCTGAAGTACCAAAACGACTGCTCGGGCTTGAGCTCTTTGAGCTTGGCACTGATACGTCCAAAAGCTTCGGTCCAGGTGATCGGGCGGTAGTTGGCTTTGCCGTGCTCATAGAGGACAGGTTGAATCAATCGCCCGCTGGTCTCAAGCTGCCGCGGGGTCCATCGACTCATCTGGGGAAGGGCGAACTTGGACCAGAAATCGGCCGTGATCGCCGGTTGCATGTCGGCAGCCATGGCTTGCAAGGATTTCTTGCAGACCTCTGGGAACGAGCCGTGCTCGTTGACCATCCCGCCGTGCTGGCCCCCCATGCCAAGGGCACAGGTCTTGCAGGCGTTTCGCGACCGCAAGGCCTTGTACATCTTCCAAATTCCGCCGGATTCGAAACCCTTGCGAAACGTGTATCGAACGGCTTGCCAGCCTCCGCCAGCTTTGAGTCGTCTCATGGTTGCTTGTTTGCTTGTTTGCGTTGGTTTCGAGTGATTAATCGAGGGACGGACCCAGCGAGTCTGGGCGGATCAATACGACCGGCATACGGGTCGCACGCATGACTGGGCTATCATGACTGGGCTATGCAGATTATAGACTCTTCGGGCCAGAAACGGCGATAAGCTTAACAAACCAAGAGATTATCGGAGCCAAGCTTGGATCTTTTTTGCAGATTGCTCGTCGGCTTGCTCCATGACGCTCTGGAGCGTCACGGGGATCCCTTTTTGGTCGCTGGATTGCTGGGCGGCTTGGATGAACGCCATGATTTCGAGGGACTCTTGGCTCGATACGGGCGGCTCTCCGCCGGCGAAGAATTTTGCGATCTCGACGACCAGCGGTTCGTAGCCTTCGTACTTGGCGTCGTTCTCTAAAAAATCTGCTCCAAAAACGGTCAGCCCGTATCCTTGGGTGCCGCTGCGGATTCCGCGAAACACACCGATGCGACCGTCCTTCCAACGCCCCACAACGACGTCTGCCCCATCGGTCTTGGTCCGTGTGATCTCTTCGCAACCTACACCCATGGCTGTAAAGAGGGCTTCGACTCCGTGGATGCCGTACCAAGTCAGATCGGTGTGATGGGTCTCGAGCGAGCATGGGCTCCATGCATGTGCACCGAGAATCTTGCGGTCTGTTTTCTCTCGATAGCGATGAATGGTGGGGGTAAATCGCAGCGAGGAGGAGGTGAACCAAGGGGTTTTGAAATGCTCTGCGAGTTTGGCGATTGCGACCGCATCGGTCAGGTCTGCGGCCAAGGGCTTGTCGATGAAGACCCGCTTGCCGGACTTGAATACCGGATAAGCTTGTTCGAGGTGTTTGCGGCCATCGAGGCTATTGAGCATCACCGCATCGACCTTCGACAGGAGCGTCTCGATCGAATCGACGATCTCGATTCCTTGGGACTGGAATTCTTTGGTGTAGTTTGGCAATCGATCGGTGCTCGATGGGATATCGGGGCTGCCTCCGGGGAACGCAGCCACGATTTTCAAGCGAGCCATCGGGCTCGTTGCCGGCGCCTCGCGCATGATCTTGAAAAACGCACCGGCATGGGAGGTGTCCAACCCGATGACTCCGACGCGGATGGTATTGGTCTGGGCGTTTGTCATGACCGAGGAGCAAATCATTGCGATCACCAAGGCCAACGGGAATACAAGACGCATGGAAAGCTCCGCGGAACCCTTAGTGGGATCGAATCGAGAGGATGAGAAAAACTTTATTCTTGGGTTTGGAAATGGCCGCTTCGGAAGGCTGATGCCATCGCCTTGGGAACCTCGGCTTCGGCTAGGACGAGGTTGGCTCGGTTTCGGGCGACTTCGACCTTCATGACCTGTTCTTGAGCGATGGCTTCGGCCCGGCGCTGCTCGGCTTGGGCTCGGGCCATCCGCACGTCGGCTTCTGCTTGGTCGGCCCGGAGTCGTGCTCCGATGTTTTGACCGACTTCGATGTGTGCGATATCGATCGAGACGATGGTAAAAGCGGTTTGGTTATCGAGCCCTCGTTTGAGAACGGTTCGGGCGATGAGGTTTGGGTTTTCCAGCACGGCCAAGTGGGTTTCGCTCGACCCGATTGAACTGATGATGCTCTCGCCGACGCGGGCGATGACGGTCTCTTCGGTGGCACCGCCGATGAGTTGTCCGAGGTTGGTTCGGACCGTCACTCGGGCTTTGACTTTCAGTTCGATACCATTCTTGGCGATCGCCGAGAGGAATCCAGTTGGGCTGTAGCGTGGGTCAGGGCAATCGATCACTCGGGGGTGGACCGAAGTGCGGACTGCATCGAGCACATCGCGGCCTGCAAGGTCGATCGCCGCGGCGCGGTCAAAATCTAGATCGATTCCGGCGCGGTGTGCGGCGATGATCGCGTTGAGAACGTTCATGACGTTGCCTTCGGCAAGGTAATGGGCTTCGAGGCGTTGGGTGCTGATGCCGTTTTGACGATCGATATCCAATCCGGCCTGGGCCGCCATGACCTTGGCATTGACGATGACCGACGAGCGGACTTGCCTGAAGTACATACCGATCAAGCTTCGCATGGAGACATCCGCACCGCTCATCATGGCTTGAAGCCACAGGCTTCCGAAATTCCATAGAAGCCCTAGACAGACCAGGGCAGCCATTGCACCGAAGACCAGCAGGACGACGAGCAAGGCCCCTTTAGAGGTGAGGTTCGAAGCGCCTTGAGCCATAAAAAACAGGGATGCGGAGAGCATGGTTGATCGAAAAGGTTGGCGAGCGGGAATCTAAGAGGATGGATTTGGCGTTGGATCTAACGCTCTATCTTGCACCAATGCTTTGCGATTGTAACGGATATTCCGCCAAAAAAAGGGGCTTTCGCTGGACTGTTCTGCCCGGAATTCCAACTTGAAGGCTGGGGGCAGAAAGGTCCTTTGGGATTTGCCTTAAAAATCGTGAGGCTTTGAAAATCTTCCGCTTCGGGCCCGGCCCTTAGCGAACCGACAGCCAAGCTGGAGCGTACGACCGGAGACTAGAAGGTGTCCTCCGAGCTCAGACCAATCTTTTCTAACGATTCGATTCGCCATGTTTTCCAATGTACTGACCGACCTTTTGCCGAACCTGACGCCGGGAATTTTGGGAGTGACGGACTTTTGGATGGCAAGGTGGCTCACGCCCGTTTGGTTTTTGGGGATCGGTGTGATTTTTGGCTTGATGGCGTTGGCAGTCTTCCTGGGGCTTTGTTATCTGCTTTCGAAAGTCTCCTTTTTCGATACCCTCCGCAGCGCGGGTATCGCCCATGGCGTTGCCGCCCTGGGGACGATTGTATGCACCTTCCTTGCCAGCCGAGTCTTTGCACCGGTGTTTGGAGCCGGTTTGTCCAGTAGCGAGTACGCGATGGACGAGTACGTTCTGTTTATGCTCGCGACCGGGTTGCTTTTCGCGATCCTATGGTGGGCACTGCTATTTTGTTCGAGCCACCGATTTATGCTCGAGCTCAAGTCGTTGGTATCCGACGGTGTTGGGTTTTACATGCTCTGCGTCCTGGGGTTCCTCTCGATCATAGGACTTGCGTCGAGCTTCCTGGTCGAATCCCCTCGCGAAGCCTTCGCGAGTCTCCCTTACTATCTCAATGAGGTCTTCTCGAGCAACGCGGGAGCCAAAGATCAGAAGTTCACCATTCCGGGGATCCAAGAGGACAACGAAGCGAAGTTCGTATCAATACCACTGCGATACGACGTCAAGACGCTTCAGGGGATCAAGCTACAGTCGGATAAAAACCTTTTGATTGGCGACGGCCCGTCAATTGCAGATTTTCGTGGCGCGGGTTTCCAGGCCGAAAGCGGCGTTGCGTTCGGATGGAACCGGACAATGGGTGCAGAGAAGTGTCCACTGCCATTGTTTCAAGGTGCCGAGGTTTGGGTTCAAAACCAGGAGATTGGCGAGGCGACCCTGAGCGTTGCCCTGACGACCTCTCCAGCCGTACCACAAGCCGCGACCTTTTTGTTGGCCGGTGTATTTGTGGCCCTATTCGGCCTGCTGTTTTTCTTGATGCAAGCCATTGCACCCAAGGCGGCCGCAATCGCGCTGACCACGGCAAAGAGCGAACTTTCGCAACCCTTACCTCTATTTTTGATGTGCTTGGTCGGCATCGCAATCTTGCTGTTTGTCTTCCTACCGTTTATCACGTTTGGCGAAGACATCAAATTCTTAAAGGAAAACGGCATTACGCTCATTCTCATCGCTTGTACATTCCAAGCCGTATGGTCGGCAAGCACATCGGTCAACGAAGAGATCGAAGGTCGTACGGCGCTGACTCTGCTGAGCAAGCCGGTTCACCGACGGTCGTTCATCATTGGCAAGATGCTAGGCATCTTCTGGATCGTGATGTTTATGTTCCTGGTCCTCGGATCGATCGAACTGCTCGCGGTTGCTTACAAGCCGATTTACGATGCTCGGGAATCGTCGCTCGAGCAACCCGATTGGCGTCAGTGCCATTTCGAAATGATGCAAACGATCCCCGGACTGGCGATGGCCTTCTTTCAAGCCGTCGTTCTTGGTGCGATTTCGGTTGCCCTCGGAACACGCCTTTCCTTCGTGGCCAATTTTGCGATCTGCTTTTCGATCTATATGCTCGGGCACTTGACGCCGACGATCGTGGCCAGTGCCGAAGGTGGCTTGCCGCTGGTTGAATTCTTTTCACAGTTGATCTCGGCAGCCGTCCCGAACCTGAGCCTCTTCTCGATGGAAGCTGCAATCGACTCAGATATCGGGATCCCATGGAGCGTGCTTGCAAGCGTCCTGATCTACACGGTCATGTACTTTTTGATGGCTACCCTGTTGGGTTTGCTTTTGTTCGAAGATCGCGATTTGGCCTAATAAAACAGCTCCCTAATGAAAGCACTGGTTGTCTGCTATCCGACTGAGGATCGCCATTTGCAAGCGATCCAGCGCGCCGCTCCGGATTATCGACTCCTGGACGCAGACCAGCAGACCATTCCCGAGCTGATCCATCAAGCGGATCTTTTTGTGGGACATGCGAAAGTACCGGTCGATTGGGACCGGGTCGCGGCCAATGGCCGCTTGACGTTCATCCAGTCCTCGGCCGCAGGTCTTGATCACTGCCTGGCCCCATCGATCATCCAGTCCCCGGTGGTTGTCTGCAGTGCTTCGGGGTTGTTTGCCGACCAAGTCGCCGAGCAGACGTTGGCTCTGCTCTTGGGGTTGTTGCGCGGGATACCCGTGTTTTACCGTCAGCAGCAGAAGCATGAGTTTGTGCGAAGACCGACAGCAGACCTCCATCGCAAACGCGTGGGGATTGTTGGACTCGGGGGCAATGGACGCAGGCTTGCACAAGTCCTATCACCGTTTCGCGTCACGATCCGAGCGACCGATTACTTCCCTGAGCACAAGCCGCCGGAGGTCGAGCAACTCTTGCCCCATACCCAGTTGCTGGAGCTTGCAGCATGGTCTGATATGCTCATCTTAACCCTTCCATTGAACGCTTCGACCAAAGGGATCATCAACCATAAGGTCTTTGAGGCGATGCCCAGAGGATCTTGGCTAATCAACGTCGCTCGGGGTCAATGCGTCAACGAAGGGGACCTGGTCGAGGCGCTTGACCGAGGCCAACTGGCCGGTGCCGGATTGGATGTAACGGCTGTCGAGCCTCTGCCGCCGGAAAGCCCTCTGTATTCCCATCCCAACGTGCTCATCACGCCGCATGTGGGTGCGCAGTCTGGCCCCCGTTATGATGATTCGACTCGATTGATCTGTGAGAATCTCAAGCGTTATTTAGCCGGCCAGCCGCTGTTTAATATCGTGGACAAGAAACTGGGGTTTCCGCACCCGAGTGTGTTGTACTTACCAAATTAGATCAGTCCGATCAGTCGGATCAGTCCGATCAGTCGCAGGCAGTCTCATTAGATGTTAGAGCTCACGGAGTTATCCTCGACAGGCAAGCTGACGCTGGGGATTGTTTTATTGCTCCTGATGGGTGTCTTAGTATGGGTCGGTCGATTGGCAGGCCGAGGGGTCGAGTCCCAGACGGAGTTTTTGGTAGCCGACCGCAAGGTCCCGCTGTGGCTCTCGATCTTGGCCCTGCTTGCGACTTGGTTTGGTTCCTCGTCGGTGCTTGAGTCCTCGTCGAAGATGTACCAAGGGGGATTGAGCCAGGTTCTACTCGATCCGATTGCATGCGGAGCGACGCTCATCGTAACAGGAGTTTTCTTTGCTGAGCGATTTTGGAATTCAGGAGCTGCGACGGTAGCGGATTTATATCGCGATCAGTTTGGGCCTCTGGCCGAGCGACTCAGTTGTGTGATCCAAGTCCCGTCGTTTTTCCTTTGGATCGGATCGCAGTTTTTGGCCATGGGACAGCTCTTGGAATCGACGCTGGAGGTGCCGCTGTGGATCGCTATTTTACTTTCCGCACTGGCGACCTTGGCGATCGTGGTTTGGGGGGGGATGTGGTCGGTGACTTGGGCCAATTCCATCATGATCGTCGTTTCGATTTGCAGCGTGCTTGTTCTCTTTGGAGTGACCATGACTCGGATAGGAGAAGGCAACCCGTTGGTGGGCTGGAATCGAGTGATCGAGGCGGCACCTGCGGGTCATCTGCAAATCGACGGTTCGACACCGTCGAAGTTCCTGGCGATCTTGAGCGTGCTTGCAATCGGTCTTTTTGGGAATGTACCAGGCCAGGACATTCAGCAGCGGGTTGCATCGGCAAAGAGTGCCAGCACGGCGCGTTGGATGTGCGTGATCGCGGGGGTGTTGTATTTGCTTTTTGGCTTGATCCCTTTGTACCTAGGTCTTGCGGCCCGCTGGAGTTTTGGGGGACGATTAAAGGATTCGGATTTGCCCATCAACCAGATCGCGACGAGCTACTTGAGCCAACCGCTCCAGATTCTGTTGATCGTCGGAATGTTTAGTTTGTGTTTAGCGGTGGCCGCAGGGGCGACGCTCAGCCAGGCGTCGATCGTCTCACAGAATCTGCTTAAGCCCCTGTTGGCACGGTGGCCGCTGTTGGCACGGTGGCCGCTGTTGGCATGGGGGCGCGATTCGATTTGGATTGCCCGAGTGAGTGTCGCACTGGTTGTCGCCGGGTCGCTCGTGGTGGCTTATTCGGGCGAGTCGATCATGGAACTTCTCGAATTGTCCTTGGTGATCGTTTTGGTTTCGTTGTTTGTACCGATGGTCATCGCGTTATGGAGTCCCAGGGACCAAGCCAGGCCGATTGTGGGGATCAGCGCGATGCTTGTGGGGTTTTCTGCTTGGCTCATCGGCATGGGTTTAGAGCCGGTCACCAAGATCCCGGCGGGACTTGTGGGGTTGGTGGCAAGCGCGATTGCAGGTTGGTTGGCGATGGGAATTGAGAGGCTTGAATTGGGCAACTC
>CAILTZ010000754.1 GCA_903837255.1 uncultured Pirellula sp.
AGATCCACTACCAGGAACGGGCTTCCTCCGTGGTCTCTGTGTCTCTGTGCCTCTGTGGTTCAAGACGGCTGCTTGGCTGCTTCATCAGCGGTCCCGGTTTTCTACCACCGATGAACGCTGATGTTCGGTTTTTGAACCCCGGCAAACACCCATGGCGCTCCGAGATGAGGGACTAAATGTTGTTGCCTTAAACACTCTCCCAACTTGCCAACCAAATCTGTATTCCTTCAACGCCTAGTCAACACATTGAAGCCGTAGGGCGTCGGGACAAATTTGAACCCCAGCGCGATCGCTTGGTCTCGCACACGCTGGGTCTCCTCGAGGGTCTGCTGGAATTCCTCAATCGGATCCAAGACGATCAGATCGTACCGCAGCAACGGAGACTCTAAGTCCGGCTCGAGTTTGCGATAGTCCTCGAAGCGTTGCCAGAACTGACCAACGGTCTCAAGATCCTTGGCTCCAAGCAAGTGGCTTGCTAGCCTTCCAGTGGCCAGAATCCTGCATTCCGAAAAAGCTCTTGATTCGAAAATTCCATTCTGGCGAATATTTCGTATCTGCTCATGAAACACTCGATGGTCTTGTTCGCCCGCCGAACGTGTCCACTGCGTCTGAGGTCCGTATGACCGCAGTTTGACATCTACCAACGAATCACCACTCCAAGGCAACTGCCCGACGAAGATGCTCAAAATCCATCCTGTCCAAAAAACGTATGTCGATATCCTTGCCGAGGACTGACGGCATGAACTCTCAATCCCCCCAATAAAGAGGATCGGTAAAATCACACTCGCATATTGGAACGCCAAACTCTGAGCGGGCATGTGCTCCCAAAGAAGCAAAACCAAAAACAGTGGAGCCACCGCAAGCAGCGTCCAAGCGAACGCTTTGCGCGGAATGCAAACGCAAAACGGTGCAAATAGGAACGCCAAGAAGGCTCCGTTTCGCTCGCGAAACAAAAGCTCGATAAATACCGTTGGCTTGAGTATCGGCGAGAAAAGTATCTCCAAGCCGCTGCCCCCAAGCTTAGCGAACCGCCCAGTCTGAAACGCTGCCATCCCGCTCCATCGATAGACGGCAAGAAAACCAAACGTTGCAATCAACCATACGATCCACCAAGCCCGAGCCGGGATTCTCAATCGCATGCCGTCTGCCTCACCGACTCTGCCGCTTGTCGAATCAAGCAGGGATCTCAACCCGTGCATGGCGGCAAAGCACCCTACAGCAGCGATCGCCCCTTCCTCGAAACTCGATGCCAAGACGGCCGACGCCATGGCTCCAAATAACCAACCCCTTTGCAACATCCAATACGCTGCCAGCAGGACGGGAATCGCAAAGGTGATCGGATGCCATCCGTAGGTGTAAGCCAGATTCATCTGCCCGACCGATGGGTAAACCAACCATGCTAACCCCCACAAGGCGGCATTCGAACGCGACAATCCGTGCCGAACCGCAATCCCATACACCAGCACCGACGAACCAGCCAGCGAGATCGCTTGGAGCGCAAAGACCACTTTGACGCTCGGGAATGCTAACCAAACCGGGACCAACAACGCCAACCCCGGATTGAAATGGTCCCAATAAGTCGGTAGCACCGGCGTCTCCATCAAAAATCCTTCGCCACGCGAAGTTCGGATGACGCGTAAGAGGAAGTGCCCAAAGTCGTTGAACCCAAGTTGAAAGTTATCGAAGAGACTGTTGGTTTGCCAAAACCACCAACATGCACAAAAACATGCTGCTACCC
>CAILTZ010000755.1 GCA_903837255.1 uncultured Pirellula sp.
ATTATCTAACAGAACAGACATCTTTTTCAAAACATCATGCTTTGTTTTTTCAATTTTTTTAAGGAAGGAATTGCCCCATGACTTCATGTGTTGAAGTCTTAAATCTCTTTCTTCGCACATAGCAAGTGCAAGTTGTGTAGCTTGCTCAAAATCAAAACCTTCCAGAAGCAATTCAGCGTCCTCACGTTGTTTCTCCATCGATATCTTGCGTTGTGCGATGAGTTCAGTTTGTTTCGAACCACAATGTCCGCAGATTTCATCCCAAGCTGGGATTTTCATGGAGCATGACAAGCACGGTGCCTCAAGAGACAGTGCGCATTTCCTGCAAAATTTGCGGGAAATATCGTTTTTAGTCCCACATTGAGGACATTCGCCTTGTTCGTGATCTACTTCGCTTTCATCGACCAAGCTCTGCTTTAGAGCTTGCTTGAACTCTTTTGCTGTCTGAAATCGATCCTCTTTCCGATCCTCTAGTGCTTTAGCAATAACTGCTTGTAGAGCCCGCGGCAGATCGTTCAATTTAATCACCTTAGGACTTTTTCCGGTTAATATCTGATACAAAGTGGCCGCCATACTCCACAAGTCGCTACGGCTATCAACAAGCGAAGCATCTTTGCGTTGTTCGGGAGCCATGAAGTCGAGAGTGCCGAGAACGGCACCGGCCATGGTTATACCGGTATCGGCTGTTTCGGCTTTGGCCAAACCAAAATCGGTGAGTTTGGGGGTACCATCGGTAGTAAGCAGAATGTTGGCCGGTTTAATGTCGCGGTGGATAATTCCTGCATTGTGTGCCTTGGTAAGACCGTCACAGAGTTGACAGGCGAGATCGACTGCGTCCTTGAGAGGAAAAGCCCCTTTCTTGCATTGATGAAGCAGACTCTCTCCGTCGACGAATTCCATGATGAGGAAGGGGCCGTCTTTAGCTCTGCCATAATCGTAGATTTGAACGATGTTGGGATGGTTGAGCGCGGCGATGGATTTAGCTTCCGTGAGGAAACGGTTGACGGCAGTCTTGCTGCGGGCTGCATCACCCAAGATGCGTTTGATAGCGACTTGGCGATTGAGCCGTGTATCGGTGGCTAGGAGAACTTCCCCCATTCCCCCCTTACCGAGGGTTTTTTGAATGGAGTACCTTGCTTCGAGGTCTACAATCTCCATGCCATCGTCTTCGAAGGCGCTTTGGTCCGCTCCACCCGCGAGGGTTGTTTGGTCACCCAGGCTAGAGTTATCGAGATCCTCGGGGCTCGGTTGGATTTGACCTTGAAACGTGTTTTGGTCACCGAGACTTTTTTCGAAATCCTTAGCCATGATGAATCTTGATTTTAGAGGTTCTTTTTGCTCGTTTATACGACGCAGATTTTTCGAAATCTTTTAAATGGTATTGAACTTATTACATTGAGTCTTAATCCATGAGGATCGCGCGAAAGATGCCAACGGATGCCTCGGCAATGGTTGCCGTAAGTGGGGCTAAAGCAGGTCGCATTCCCCAACTCACCAAGCAGCTTGAAGACAATGCACCGTGAGCTGTCGCATGCCGTATCGATTGGGCCAAGCCTAATTGCTCATGGGCTCGAACAAGAGATTTCCCTTCATAGAGCCATCGAGACAGCATTTCCGATGCGAACCCTTTGCCAATCCCAATGTACTCAAGCATTGCTGGTTTATCGCCCGACCTGGGCCATTGGCGTGCTTGTTTTAGGTTCCGCATCTTAGGTGATGGAGGAGGTAATCTTTGTGTTGTCCCTTCAAGTCCAGCGATTTTAGAGAGATATTCAAGATGTTTGCAATTCAACCCTCCGATAGTGGCGTGAACCAGGGTCTCTAAACCAGCCCAGGCCACCGTGAGCCGCCATTGAGCACCACGGGTCTCGGAGACAGAAGAAGTATTACCGAGGCGTGGTTGTCGCCATTCCAGCGCCGATCCCACCAAATACGCTCCCGCGGTAATTTGTCGACAAGCCTGTGCAATATCTTTTTCTGGCTTTTGGTTTGCATGGAGTTGGGACAGGATATTCTCTAGCTTCCCGGATATTTTTTCCGGGGGTTTCCAGCCAGGTATTGGTTGGCAACCTAGCAACTCAAGCCATTGTCTTCTTAGCGTATTGAGTTCTTTCTGGGATTGGTAAATCGCTAAGTGTGGAGACTGAATTCGAGATGGTTTTTCCTTCGTCACGATATTAAACTCCAAAACCACTAATCCAAATAAAGTTGGGAAACCTTGTCGAAGCGGAAGATCTCGGTACCGATCGAGATCTCCATGCCAGGGGAGAGAGGGATCAGCGAACGTGGGGCCAAAGAGTTGCCGTCGATCGAAATAGGCATGTTTCCTGGAAGAGACTCTAGCCAAAACGAGCGATCGATATGCAGGATTTTTGCCCGAATCGGTGGGCCGCACTCGCGAAGCACTATCCCGCATTGGACGGGTGATCCACCAACCCACGCCTCACGCAGCAAATGGACGTACGACTCTTCGCCAGTTAGGTTGCTAACACGATCGTATCGAACAGCATCGATTGCCACATCCAACGATTGACGTGCCACTCTGGAAAGACGACCGCCGACCGTCTCACAAATCAATTCATCCCAAAATTCCAGTTCCTCTCGGCTCTTGCGACGATCGGGTGCGAAGAGGATAAACTCGAGCTCAAATCCCCTCGGAACCACGCCGGTAACACCCAGCCTCAGATGTAGCGAATCACCGGCAAAGCTAGCTGGAACCACGCGGTGCTTTTCAATGACGGAATACTCAAACTCTATTCCGCTGCGCGATTCGTCCTGGATATCAATGCCATCGACCGTCAACTCGGCGATGAAATGGGTCCTCGAGATATTCCTTGAGTGCCCGTCGTTCTCTTCGTTGGAGGGAAGGAACCGCAGGACGATGTCGTTGTCACGGCTACGGCCAAAGGTGACGCGTGGCCGAGTAAGCATGATCGTGCGGCGGCCATCCTCGAAGAAGAATCCAGCCGCATCGAGATAAGCCCGATGGTGAGGCGTGGTGATCACAGTCGGTAATCTCGACTGTTTGTCTTGATCCAGTTTAAGTTGGTACTCGAAGGAGGTTACCGCTTTAGGTTCGCTCGGGGGGGCGACCGGATCGTCATTACCAAAACCATTTTGGAGGTTGATGACGCTGTCTTGCCCCCCCTTCAAAATCACTTTGGAGAATTGCTTGAGGTTGTACCCTTGAAGGTTCACTACCGATTGGCCATCCCCATCGATTTCCAACACGCTCTCCTCCGCATTGGCACCCGAAACATTCAAACGGATACGACAACGGAAGAAGCGATGCATCCCCTGCGGAACCTCGCGGAATGAAACCTCGACATCGATCAAGTATTGCCCCGGTCGGCAATCGAGTCCGTTGGAGGTCATTTTGAAGGGGACGTGGAAGGACCAAAGACCCGGTTCGTCCGATTGAGGGCGGCGACGGACATCCGTGTCGTCATGGTCAAGGTCGTTATCGACGAAAACGGAGATATCGGGGCGCGATGGATACGCTGGGCAGATCAAGCTGAATGCGGGGCGTACTTGGTTACCGACGCGCGGTAAATCTCCCCAATCGACGAAGAGTCTCGGCGTTGCGTCCGGCTCGATTGCAGGAACGAGTTCGCGACGGAAGTGATCGATGATCTGTTGGGTGGACTCGGGCGCGATACCTAGCTTGCCGGTCACCGCTAAGACGCTTCGTTCTACATCGGCAAGCGTGGCGGACGAACTGAGGTCCGCTTTCACCAATTGGTACAGCATCGATTCCGCTGGGTTTAATTCCTTCATTGGGTATAAACTCACTTCCTGATCACGAGCGTGGTTCACGACAATGGGGGTGGTCCTGAGGGACCGCTGGGACCAAAGAGTGACGCAAGTTCAGGGACTTGGTTTGCGGGAAGCCAATCGGACATTCCAGCCTTCCAAACCATGGTTCCAGCATGTACATGACCCGATTGGATATACTGCTGCAATTGAGACCATTGCAGTGGAGGTGACTGTTGTCCATTCAAAGAGACGTACCATGCAACCGGTGGGGGCATCGGTGGTGGGGCAGCATGGGACAGCGGGGGCGGACTAAACGTGGATGGATTGCTTTGTGCAGAGGAAGCTTGAGCGAGCCCGCCTATCATTTGATTGACACTTGCCTGTTGGGCTTGCATCGCCATCTTGTAGGCTTCTGCGATCGCGTCGGCTTTGGCCCGTTCGGTCTCATTCATCTTTTCATAAAGTCGCATCCTTTCTTCGTCCATCCTCAATCGCGGTGTGCTCTCGTCCGTGCGTGTTCGGTAGCCGCCGGGCTGCTGGTTCTCGTCGCGTGGACGCTTGGATCGACCGAGTTCGGCCTTTTTCAAATCGGCGAGGAGAGCGGCGTTCTCAGTGGCCACCGTTGCGATCAGAACATCCGCGCTGACTTGGCTGAGAGCTTGGATTCGATCCAAATCTCTTTTGCTTGCACCGTCTGCTTTGAGATTCTCCATGTCGACTTGCATGCGCATTTGTCGCTCGGCAAACTGGGCGTTCATTTCCTGCATGCGCTGAAGGCGATCAAATTGATTGTCGGAGCGATCCCTGCGATGCTCAAGTTCCCACAGCTGTTGTCGTTTTTGGATTTCGAGTTTGTCGTGGGCCAGTCGGGTTTCAAGTTCCGATTGGATGATAGTGATTTTTCTAGATCGTTCCGCTTTCGCGAAATCAACGTTCAGGCGGACGTCTTCCATTTTTTGCTCATGGACCAAAGCTGCAAAACTATCCTCCCGCATCAGAGATCGTTTCTCGCGTAGGATGTCCCAATTGGCTTTTAAGCGAACTCGTTTCTGTTGCAGTCGATGCTCAAGTTCTTCCTTTTCTTTCTCGAGTTCCTGCCTCCATGCTTCCGCGTTATCGCTTCGTGAAAGCTTTGCGAGCTCCATTTCATGTGCCAGGGTCTTACGGGCATTCGCATGATCCATCTCCA
>CAILTZ010000756.1 GCA_903837255.1 uncultured Pirellula sp.
GACGACACCGTCTGCGATCCCGCCGCAGGCACGGGTGGCTTTCTCTTGGCCGCTTACGATTATGTCGCCAAGCATCAGGGCAAGACGCTCGACAAGGATCAGAAGAAGCACTTGCGGACCAAGTTCGTCAAGGGTTGGGAGTTGGTCCCCAATACCGCCCGTCTTTGCATCATGAATCTCTACTTGCACGGCATCGATGCCGATCCATGTCCGATCAAATCCGGGGTCGATAGTCTTGCCAGCGATCCTGGTGAACGGTTCAGCGTGGTCATGGCCAATCCACCGTTTGGGAAAAAGAGCAGCATTTCGATTGTCAACGAAGCGGGCGATTTGGAGAAGGACGACAACGCTTACGAGCGTCAGGACTTTTGGACGACCACGAAGAACAAGCAATTGAACTTCGTACAGCACATCAAGACGCTCCTTAAGGTGAATGGACGATGTGCGATTGTGGTACCGGACAACGTGTTGTTTGAGGGGGGAGCTGGCGAGACCGTTCGTCGCAATCTCATGAAGCAATGCGATGTACACACGCTGTTGCGCCTGCCGACTGGGATTTTCTATGCGGGCGGGGTGAAGGCCAACGTATTGTTCCTCGACGCCAAGCCTGCCCAGGAGAAGGCCTGGACCAAGACGTTGTGGGTGTATGACCTGAGGACCAACATGCACTTTACGCAAAAGACCAATTCGCTCCAGCGATCGGATTTGGACGAGTTCGTCGGGCTGTATCGACCCGGCAAGAGGCATTTGCGGAAATCCACTTGGAGTGAAGAAAATCCAGAGGGACGCTGGCGATCGTACGACTACGACGAGTTGATGAAGCGGGACAAAGTGAACCTTGACATCTTTTGGTTACGCGACCAGAGTCTTGAAGACTCCGACGACTTGCCCGCCCCCGACATCCTAGCCCAAGAGATCGCCGACGACCTTCAAACCGCCCTAGAGCAATTCACCGCGATTGCAGAGAAACTGAGATAGAAATCCATTTCACGTTGAAACGAAACACTCTTGGAAATCGTTGGGAATCAGAAATCACCGCAAAGGCGCCAAGGTCGCAAAGCTAAACCCAATGCGGTGTTGAACCGATCCCTGTTTTCGCTACGGCGTCCCCTCAGGAATGTAGAACGGTTGCGTTGTTGCCAGGGTCCGGTGGCTTACGCACTAATGGCAGAGAAGTGTCGGCCCCCGGGCTAAAACCAAACAGCCAGAAGCAGGCTTGAGTTTTGAGGCATGAGGCAGGTTGCATTGATCTAGAATTTCATTCGAAGACACTTTAATGTTTATAGAGAGGTCAATAAGTAACATGCCAAAAGAACCGACATCAGAAATCGTGGTGCCGCTACGGATCGTGCTTGTTGATCCACCCCCCGGCGTGGACTTTGGCATCCAAGAGGGCAAGGGCAACGACTATAGAACCATTTCGGTCCAGCGATCCAAAGCGGGTAGCTTGGTTCTCGAATGCACCATCGCTGTCAAAGGGAATCGTGCGGATGGTCCACCGAATTTTGGCGGTCCGATCTCGCAAGGTCCGCCCACTGGACGGTTCGTCTACGTCGACATCGGGAGATCTGCGGGTCAGTTGGATAGTGCTTGGCAAGGGCGCATCAAGATTCCCTTGGAAGGAATCCAGTGGGATGAGATCGACTCGGTGTTGGAAAAGCCAAAGCGAGTTTTGCAGGCGACGATTCCTGGAACCGGTAAAGATGGCGGGCCGAGTTGTGCGACGGTAAAGCCGATCGATGGGTGGAAGGTTGTGAAGCAGGCTTGAGGGAAGAGGGGAGCAGCCAAACAGCCTTACGCGCGGTCGTCCCCCTCATCCCCCCCGCCCCTTCTCCCCCGTCAAAGCCCGGGGGCGAAGGGGGGCCAAGCGTTTTTTCGCTATCGCGAACTCTCCTGAGTCAAAGC
>CAILTZ010000757.1 GCA_903837255.1 uncultured Pirellula sp.
CCGGGATTTATCGCATTGTGGCCAAAGGCAAGTGGCATCGAATCGCTTAGCCGAATCGCAAAAAGCGACAACACGAGGCAAAGTCAAACGACAGACTATCGATTCGTAATTGCATTGGCCGCGACGGTGTGTTCCACACTCGCTATGGCCGAGCCTTGCACAGCACAGGCACAATCGGCCAGGGGATCAAGAAGAAGATCGAAGCGACGATGAGCGGTCGCTAACAAACTTCTCTGGCCGAGAATACAAGTGTCTATGCGTAGTGTCGCATGCGGTGAGCTACTCTGCGATCACTGGGGTGATTTCAAGCGTGCGTTTTTCACCGGAACGCAGGATGTTTACCGGATAAGCCTTATCGGCGGGTAGTTGTTCGACGATGCTGCGGAAGTCCTCGGGAGTAAAGACATGCTGTTGGGCAATTTCCAAAATCACGTCTTCGATTTCCAAACCTGCCTTCAGGGCGGGGCTATCGGGGTTGATCCTCGTGACGCTCACCCCCCCGCGCACAGGGAGCTTTAGTTTTTCGGCTTGGGCCTGGCTCATCGGTTCGACTCGCATGCCGACTTTGGCTCGCCGCACCTTGCCAAACTGCGAAAGCTCTCGGGTGATCCACTGGACACGCGAGCTGGGGATCGCGAATCCAACACCTTGGAACGAGCCGCTGGTGGTCATGATCGCGGTGTTGATTCCGATCAGCTCGCCATCGAGGTCGATAAGTGCTCCCCCGGAGTTCCCCGGGTTGATGGTTGCATCGGTTTGAAGCAGCTGGCCTTCGACGATCCGACTCAGGGCTCGGCCTTTGGAGCTGATGATCCCGACGCTGACAGTCTGTTCGAGTGCAAAGGGGCTGCCGATAGCAAGAACCCAATCCCCGATTTGGAGGCGATCGGAATTGCCTAGATCCACGTACGGAAGCGGCGTATCGGAAGCTATTCGAAAGATAGCAAGGTCGCTGGTAGGATCGCTCACTGGGTCGTTTCCTAGCAGTTCGCGGCCATCGGCTAGTCGCACGCGAATCCCTTTGGTGTCCTTGATCACGTGGTGATTCGTAACGCAGAGTCCCTTTTCTTCGAGGATCACGCCCGAGCCGATGTTGAAGTTCCGAGTGCTGTTGTTGTCGAGCAGATCGAGTTCATCGAGAGTCGCGTCGACATCGGCACGTTTGGCAAGCACCGTGACGACTGCGGGCATCGCTTTGCTAGCCGCGTTTTGGAAAGCGATCGACAAACTCTTGGCTTGGTTTTTCGCAAGCAACTTGAGTTCTTGGTCATCGCCCAAGGCGATGGAAGATAGAATTGCCATTGCGACAAAGCATTTGGGGAATGCGGAGATTGCCATTTTCAGGTAGCTTGGTCCAAAAAGGGTTTGCCTAAGATCCACTCGACCGACTCGACCTATTCTATTTGACACATTTTATTCGCGGAGTTCCAAGTGATCCCAGCCGTGATTATTTCCAAGAAAAGGGATGGTGGAAAACTATCCGAGGCTGAGATTCGTTTCATGGTTTCAAGCTACGCTCGCGGAGACCTGCCCGACTATCAGATGTCTGCGCTGGCCATGGCGATTTTCATCAGGGGAATGGACCCACAGGAGATCTCGCAGCTGACCGATGCGATGATCGCCACCGGAAATCGCTTGAGAAGAGTCTCGCAACGCCCGCGAGTCGACAAGCACTCGACGGGAGGCTTGGGGGATAAAACCTCGTTGATCCTAGGGCCGATGCTGGCTTGTTGCGATCTGGATGTGCCGATGATCTCCGGCAGGGGCTTGGGCATCACAGGTGGGACGCTCGACAAGCTCGAAGCCATCCCGGGCTATCGATGCGACTTGAGCGAGCAGGAAGCCGAGCACCAGCTCGCCAAAATCGGATGCTTCATCACCGGAGCGACCGATTCGTTGGTGCCGGCCGACAAGAAGCTTTACGCCCTTCGCGATGTGACTGGCACGGTGCCCTCGGTGGCGCTGATCACAGCGAGCATCATGTCCAAAAAGATCGCCGAAACGCTCGATGCTTTGGTGCTCGATGTCAAATGGGGAACTGGAGCATTTCTCGACACGCTCGAAAAATCGCGCGAGTTGGCTGCATCGCTGTGTGCCAATGGGAAGCGATCGGGGATTCAAACGACGGCTCTTCTGAGCGACATGAATCAGCCCTTGGGCCGCATGGTCGGAAACGCTTGCGAAGTCGACGAGTCGATCCAAGTCATGCAGGGCTCTGGTCCGAGCGATGTCTGGGAATTGACGCGCGAGCTGGGTGCTCGAGTCCTGGTCTCGGTCGGCAAATCGGCGACTTTGGACGAAGCCCGCAGGATTTTGCAAGGGCATTTGGATTCTGGGCGGGTCCTGGAACGATTCGAGCAAATGGTGGCCATGCAAGGTGGGGATATGCATGCATCGAGAAAGCTTGGCAAGGTCAGCCAGGTCCTGGCCAATGGGTCTGGTTGGCTAACTCGAATCGATGGCCAGTTGTTGGGCCAAGCCGTGATTGTGATGGGAGGTGGGCGAGTGCAAGCTGGCCAGAGAGTCGATCCGTCGGTTGGGCTGAGCGTCGAAAAACGCTTAGGGGACCGCGTGGACAAAGGGGAGGTACTTGTCAGAATACTGTGCGACGATCCGGCCAAGGTTGAGGATGCAAAAGCGCTCGTGCGAGATTCGATCGCTTTGGGCGATGCACCGGGCCAAGTGTTTGCCCTTTGGCAAGATTTCATTCCTGAGCCATAATACCCCGACTCGATGGCAACTGTCTTTTAACAGTCAAGTATCCCGGTAAAGCAATCCACAAAAACACGGACAAAGTAATCAAATCATGGCAAAGATTCTGCAATCATTACCTGTGGGCAAGCGCGTAGGGATCGCATTCTCAGGGGGCTTGGACACCAGCGCAGCGATCTATTGGATGCGAGGCAAAGGGGCTATTCCCTGTTGCTACACGGCGAATCTCGGACAGCCCGACGAGTCCAATTATGACGACATCCCCAAGCGAGCGATGGAATGCGGTGCGGAGCTAGCTCGGCTGATCGATTGCCGCGAGCAGCTGGTCCATGAGGGGCTCTCGGCACTTCAGTGCGGAGCGTTTCATATCACAACTGCCGGGGTACCATACTTCAACACCACACCCATCGGCAGGGCTGTCACCGGAACGATGCTCGTCCAGGCCATGAAGCAGGACAACGTTGAGATTTGGGGGGACGGGAGTACCTACAAAGGCAACGACATCGAGCGATTCTATCGTTATGGGCTCCTGGCCAATCCGAGCTTGCAGGTATACAAACCCTGGTTAGACGACGACTTTAACCGCGAGCTCGGTGGTCGCAAAGAGATGTCCGAACTGCTCGAAAAAGCAGGGCTTGGATACAAGATGAGCAAAGAGAAGGCTTATTCGACCGACTCGAACATTTGGGGAGCGACTCACGAGGCCAAGGACCTCGAGAGGTTGGATCAAGGGATGAAGATCGTCGATCCGATCATGGGAGTCCCTTTTTGGAAATCCGATTGCGTGGTGGTGCCCGAAACGGTGAATGTCGAGTTTGCAGAGGGTCTACCCGTTGCGCTCAATGGAAGGAGTTTTGAGAGCCAGGTCGATTTGGTGCTTGAGGCCAACGCGATCGGGGGCCGTCATGGATTGGGAATGTCCGATCAAATTGAAAATAGGATCATCGAGGCCAAGAGCCGTGGAATTTATGAAGCGCCTGGAATGGCACTTTTCTATATCGCTTACGAGCGGCTCGTCACCGGCATTCATAACGAGGGAACACTCGAGCAGTATCGAGACATGGGCCGCAGGCTCGGTCGACTTCTCTATGAAGGCCGATGGTTTGATCCGCAGTCGCTCATGCTCCGTGAAACCTTGCAGCGATGGGTCGCTAGGGTCGTCACCGGAACGGTGGCTTTGGAATTGCGCAGGGGCAATGACTACACCATCCTTGACACTCAGAGCAAGAACCTGACCTATTCACCCGAGCGATTGACGATGGAAAGCGGTCTAGGGGAGTTCGGGCCCAAGGATCGCATAGGGCAATTGACCATGCGGAACTTGGACATCACCGATACTCGGCAAAAGCTCGACAAGTATCGAGAAGCGAGATTGCTCGGGGGTGATGTTGGTAGTTTGTTGCCTAGGCTCGGCCAAGATAGTCCTGAGAAAGGGGACACCCAGTAGTTGCTATGGATTGGCTGGCAGTTCCTTGGCCGCTTTTTCGTAGAAGCGGACCAGGGCTCTTTGGAGAGAGAGCTGGTGGGGTTCGAGCGTGAGGGCCTTGATCTGGGTTCGGAAGGCTTCCCGGTACTTTTGATTCTTCTCCAGGCAATGCGCTAAGGTGTCCTGGTAGGCAGATTGATCGGGAACAAGAGAGCAGGACCGTCGGCTTAGCAGCAATGCTTCTTGGGGGTCGGAATCGGTGTTGATCATCAGCCAGGCCAGGGTGTTGAGCGAGTTGGCCAATCGTCTTTTTTCTATGGTTTGGAACATTGGGTTTGCCAAGCGAAGGGCTCGATCCATATCTTCGATTTGGTTCCTAAGCGATCCGACCGTTTTGTCTTGTGCGGTCTGTCTGCGTCGTTTTTGCTCTGGGGTTTCGTTCAATCGAGCAAGCCCGATGAGAGCATCGACACTCTCTTCGGCTAGATCGATCGATTGGAAATAGGCTTCGCGAGCCTTCTCCGCGTTGCCTTCTTTGACATGCTGGTTTCCTCGGTAGAGGTAATAGTTCGATGGTATATCGAAGTTGTACTCCTCGACTTGCATTCGAAATAGTTTTTCGTTTTCGTAGCGATTAACCCATTTCTCCAGGACATTGGCGGCGTCTTGATCAAGATCTTGCTCGTGAAGCATTTGGGACAGCGAGTAAAGACTCAGGATGGTCAAATTGTCGGGACTGTCTTCTTGACCTTCAAGGATCTTGCTGAGTTCGGCTTGAGCCCAAGCATAGGATCCTCGCTTGATCAGCATTTGGGCGAGGAAGGCCCGTTCGCTGTTGAAGTTGACGGAGCGGAAAAGAAGAGGGTTTTGCGGAGCGGCAGGACGGTTTGCATCGAAAGGTTCGAGCGACAGGTCCGGGTTTAGGAGGACGGGTTTGCGTTCGAGGGCATTTTTCGCGATAAGGTCTGCGACCTCTTGTTTACCTTGTTGAGCGAAAATTTCGGCGAGCAAGTAGTGGAGGATAGGGGGGACCGTTTCCGGGAATTGCTTGGGCAATTGACGGTATTGGTCTTGGACCAGTTCGGGAAGATCCGACTGAATTGCCCATTCGGCAAAGGAGACAAGTTTATCCGGGTCCGGCTCGCTCGAGAGCAGCAACGGAGGAATTCGCTTGGCGATCTGCACCGCCAGCGAGCGCCCCTCGGGTAGGGACTTTGCTTTTTGGGCTACCCAGGTGGTCATAGCCACAAAGAGATTGAGACGCGTTTCGGGGCTGGAGTTTTCCAGGAGTTCCTGCTCTTGATCGAGGAGCTTGATCCAGTCCTCGGCAGGCCAGGGCTCTGTTTTGGAGAAGGCCAACCGGAGCCAACCGGCAGCTCGGCTGTTTGCTCCCTCGGTGGCATTCAGGACAAGCGCAGCGAGATCTTCTTCGGGGGCATCGAGGAGTGCTTGAACGATTTTTGGATCGATTGCATCGCGGAGTGCGGGGTTGGAGTCAACTCCTGGAATTTTGCGCGGATCGAGCCTTTGCAGGAGTTCAAGCGCCGCGAGCTTGCTGACGACTTCATCGGTTTCGAAGCAGCTGATACGGCACAGAGCCGCGACGCCATGGTTGTTTCCCAGGGCGTTTAGATCTCGGATGAGTTTTTCTTTTTCCGCGGCTTGAGCGACATTGTAGTCTTGGATCAGTTTGCGGGTTTCGAAGGGTTCGTTGTTCCAGAGCCATTGCAAATGGTTGCTTTGCAAAAGAAACCGGGCTTGGCTTGCGATTTGCGGGTCTTGGCTGCGGGTTGCCTGGCGGATCGAATTGAAGGCGCGAACTCCGAAGGTTTCCAAGCGGCGGTGGGCTTGGGTCCGTTCGGAATAAGACTCCGAGCCGAGTTTAGCGATCCAAAGTTCGATTTCTCGATCGATTGCAGCCGGTTCTTGAGCGATGATCTGGTTGGCCAGCCATGAGCCGAGCAAGCAGCCTGTGCATCCGAGGGACAGGAAAGCCCAAGCAAGACACCTAAGCGGCGATGCAACAACCGGCATCTTTGGGGGTTGGGCTTGGGCCTCGGTCATGCCGTAGCTCGAGGGGGGAAAAGAGATCAGATCAGAAAACTACGCAACATTCACGCGCAGACATCCCCTACAATATACCCTGGAGAGAGTTCCCGGAGAGTCCGGTGGAAGGGGCTAGGCTGAGAATGTCGAGAAGACGGATAGAAATGGCATATTTTTGGGATTGCTAGCGGTAAACTTTTGACAGTCGCAGTCAATCCGCGATAACATAATAGGGTTCGGGACAGTTCGGGGACCCCGGACCGTTTGCTTGTCTTCGGTATCTTGGAGAATTCGCGTCATGGCGAAAAAGATTCAGCATGTTTGGGGGATTGAGATAGGGCAGAGTTCTCTCAAGGCTTTGCGATGCCACCTGGAGGGAGATCAGGTGGTTGCCGATACGTTCGATTTTATCGAGTATCCCAAGATCCTCTCCCAGCCGGATGCTGAGCCCGAGGCTTTGATCAAGGATGCTTTGGGGCAGTTCCTCTCCCGCAACGACTTGGCAGGGACAGCGAGAATCGCTGTGAGCGTTCCTGGCCAGAGCGGTTTGTCCAAGTTCTTCAAGCCACCGCCTGTGGAAGTCAAGAAGATCGGCGACATCGTCAGGTATGAAGCCAAGCAGCAGATCCCTTTCGACCTAAACGATGTGATCTGGGATTATCAGCAGATGGAGGGTGCCCAGATCGAAGACGGCTATGCGTTGGAGAGCGAGGTCGGTCTGTTTGCCATGAAGAAAGAGGCCGTCTTCAGAGCGCTCAAGCCTTATCGAGAACAAGGGATCGATATCGATCTGGTTCAGCTTGCTCCGATGAGCATCTACAACCTGGTCGCGCACGAGCGATTTGCAGAGTCGATGGCTACCGAGGAGTTCGATCCGGATCGTCCTCCAAAAAACTCGGTGGTTCTAAGCATCGGGACCGATACGAGCGACTTGCTGATCACCAACGGTTTTCGCGTTTGGCAGCGCAGCGTGCCGATCGGAGGTAACCACTTCACCAGGCAGCTTACCAAAGACCTGAAGTTGACGTTTTCCAAAGCAGAGCATTTAAAGAAGAATGCCATGCAGGCCGACGATCCGAAGTTGGTATTCCAAGCCATGCGGCCGGTGTTCAATGAAATGGTCATCGAGATTCAGCGATCCTTGAATTACTACAAGTTGCAGAACAAAAAGGCAGAGCTCGACGGCATGCTGGTGATGGGAAATACCGCAAAAATGCCTGGGTTATTGCAGTTTTTGAACAAGAACCTCAGCATGGATGTGGATCTCTACGACAAGTACCCCAAGCTGACCGGGAACGAGGTTTTGGGGGCTCAGCAGTTCAAGGAGAATGCGGCGGCTTACGGCGTCGTCTACGGTCTGTGTTTGCAGTTGCTCAATCGCGGTCCGATGCACACGAACTTGCTGCCTAAGGATATCGTTTTGGATCGAGTGATCCGTGACAAAAAACCTTGGGCTGTCGGTGCCTTGTCATTGCTACTGGTGGGATTTGCAACGCACCATGCGATGCTGGGGCAATCCTATCGACCCCTTCGGCCCGAGCTCTGGTCGAGCGCCGAGTCGAGCGTCTCGACGGTCGACAAGAACTCCAAAGATGAGTTCAGCAAGGATGAAGAGTACAAGGGCAAGTTGAATCTTTACAAGAGTGTTGGGGTTGAGGTCAGCAAAGGGGCTCAGCAGCGACTCATGTGCTTGGAGCTCTACGAAGCCATTGAGCAAAGCATGCAGCGAGACCCGCTGTTGATGGAGAAAACACCCCAAGAGCGACCTTACAAAGATCGCATGGAGTTCCACATCACCAGCGTCGAGCAGATGTACTTCGATAGCTTGGCAAATTGGTACAAACCCGACCTAAAGCAAGCCTACCTGGAAGACTTTAAGTCTCGCGAACAAGCGGGTTTTGCGAAAATCAAAAGGACTCCTGAAAAGGATCCTGATCCGACTGGCCCGGGCTGGGTTATCGAGATCAAAGGCTACCACTTCTACAACGGAACCGAGAAGAAGGGGCGCGAGGGTGCTGCGCACGTGACGAACCACTTGGTCGAGTTCCTCGAAAACGGGACGGTCAAGCTTCCTGGGGAAAAGCCGGGCGAGGTGCGTGAGGTTTCCATGTACGACCTGGGTGTGCGCCGTCCGGTGCTGAGAAATCGCACCGCCCAGCCGAATCGGCTGCATAAGATTTCGAATCCCGAATACTTTAGGCTCATGGAGGAGCGGGGTATGCGACCCCCAGCAGGTTTTGGGTCCGGAGGCGGCGGGCCCTCCTTGACCGGCAGTGGCGGCGGTGCTTTCGGAGGCGGACCGAGCTTGGGCGCAGGCGGAGCTGCCGGTGGCGGCTCGGAGCCGGAGTCCGGGGCCGGGGGTGGGCTCGGACTAGGAGGTGGTTTGGGTACTGGGGGCGGTGTGGCCGGTGGTGGCGGTCCGGCAGGCGGGGGAGCCAGCGGTGGCGGCGGCACTGCTCTACCAGAACTCAAAGATGCCCAAGGCAACGTGGTGCCACCTGATTTCCCGGCTCCAAAGTTCGATTTCGTTGTTCAGTTTGCTTGGAAGCCAGGTGAATTGGCTACTGTAACCGGACCTGCGGCCGCATCAGCGCCGGCCCCTGCGGCTCCCGCAGGTGGTAATGAGCCCGAAAGCGGCAACTGAACCTAAGTTAGACAAACACAAGCCAGACAAACACAAACGATAGCGATCCGATCAGGAGAATTCCCGTGGACGATTTGAAACGATACATCAAAGAGATTGCCAAGTATTCCTTTTGGATCATGGCGGGTTTGGTGCTGCTGCTCTCGAGCGTGATCTTCTATCTGACATCGTCGAGTATGTATTCGTCGATTTCCCAGCGGATCAGCACGATCAACGGGGTGTTTTCCAAGGTCAACGAAGTCGGGGGCAAGACAGCCACGCACCCAAACGAATTGTCCCACAAAGAGATGGAGAAACGGCTCGAAGGGCTTGTTTCGGATGTCGACCAAGCCTGGCAGTTTCAATACGAGCGTCAAAAAGAGTTTCTGACTTGGCCCCAAAATGCGTTTCAATTTCCAAAGGTTCATGAGATTTTTGATGGATTAAGACCCTTCGAGAAGAAGGTTGCCTTCCCGATTCCAGAACCGGTTCCGACACCGTTGGATCAGATCACCGTGCAGGATAGGAAAGTTTACAAGGACTACATCGAGCCTGAGTTTCCGGCGCTTGCCAAACGCATCGGCAGCACTTGGAAGTTCGTGCTGGACCAAAAGGCGATGGCGCCAGCCGGAGGCTTCGAGCCTCCCAGTGGCGGTAGCTTTGCTCCCGGAGGCTTGACGTCAGGGGCCGGTAGAGCCGACGAAACCAAAGACTTGGTTCGCTGGTCGGAGGCCTCTCAAAAGGAGTTGATCTCCACGGCGATGCCTTGGTATGCAAGATCCACACCTCCGACGATCCATGAAATCTACTACACACAAGAAGATATTTGGCTCTTAAGAGGGATCATGGACATCCTTGCCAATACCAACTCGGAAGCCAAAGAGAACTTCCAAGCGGTGGTTCGAGAAATCGAGTGGATTCGCTGGGGGGCCAAGGCTAGTCGGGATGCCGGCAGTCTTTCGGGTGCTGGGGCAGCCGCAGGTGGGATGGGCGGAATGATGGGAGGAATGATGGGAGGCGGGCCGCCGGCCGATTATGCCGGTGGCGGTGGAGGTGGTCCTCCGGCTGGCTATGGTGGTGCGGGTGGTGGAAAAGGAGGCTCGATGATCCCAGCGGCATCCGCCAGGGCAAAAGATCCAGCCGAAGGTCGATACGTCGATACATCCTTCAAGCCTTTGACGGGTGCCCAGCTACGAACGGCGATGAATCTCCAGAATGCTACCGATGCAGTGATCGCCGTGGCCAAGCGAGTCCCGGTTCGAATGCGTATCAAGATCGATGAGTCCCAGCTCGGGCGTCTGATCACCGAGTGCGGCAATGGAAAGATGATGCTCGAGGTCTTGCAAGTCCGTTACAACACAGAATCGGCCTCCAGTGGGGGGGCAGCCGGCAGTGGCGGAGCCGCAGGCGGATTCGGTGGCGGTGGTGGCGAGGGTGGAATGCCCGGTTTGGGTGCTGCTGGAGCTGGCGGATCTGGAGCCGAATTGCGAGGTGATGGAGAAGGAGGAGAGCCCGAGTCAGGTGAAGGTGGGGCGATGCCGGGAATGGGAAGTGCAGGGGGTGGTTCGGCCATCAAGTCTAGCAACGGCGAAGTTGCCGTCGAAATCTTTGGTCTGGTTTATCTGTTTAATCCTCCAGCGAGCCTAAGTAGCACAAAAACTGCGGAAGCAGCGCAAGCGGCTCCCGCCGATGCAAACGCACCGGCGGGTCCAGCTGCAGCGGCTGATCCAAACGCGCCGGCGGAGCCAACTGCCCCGGCTGATCCAAACTCGCCGGCGGAGCCAGCTGCACCGGCTGATCCAAACCCAGCGGCTGATCCAAACGCAGCGGCTGATCCAAACGCACCGGCTGATCCAAACGCGCCGGCCGAGCCAGCTGCCCCGGCGGATCCAAATGCGCCAGCGGAGCCAAACGCACCTGCGGATCCATCCACTAACCCACCGACGAATCCCGCTTCGGGAAACAACTAACCTAGGAGTTCGTTCATGTTCGGAAAAAAGAAAAACAAAGACGAAGCCGACAGTAAACCAGTCGAGAGCAAGTCTGACGACAAGGCGTCTGCAAAGAGCAAGTCGAAGTCCAAGCGGAGCTTCAATGCCAAGGAGTTCATGCTCTATCACGTCGAGAAGTTCGTCTTTGGACTGATGCTTTTGCTCAGTGCTGGGTTGGTTTACTTGGGGTTTACCTCCAAGACCATCGAATCGACCAAGGACCCCAAAAAGCTTTCAGACAAGGCCAGCCAAGTCCTCAGTCAGATACGCGAAAACCACTGGGATGCCATCAAGGACGAGGATCCCCGGGTCAAAGGGGTCATCGACGTGAGCTATGCCGAAAAGTCGGTTGATTCAACCAAGCAGATTCCCAAGGATCTTTACAGGCCAGAGATTCCCGTTCCGGGGGCAAGGATTACCGGTCATCGAATCGACCCGGATCTTCTTGCTGCCCGATCCTTGGAAGCAAGCTATTTTTTCGGTCCAATTGTCATTGGGAATGCCAACGCAACTTTGGTGGAGTATCTCGATAAGCTCAAAGATGCTGAGGAGCCTAGGGCTGCTCGCAGGAAGGAGTCCAACGCTGGCAGGCCTGGCGGTGGTAATGAGGGAGAGAGTGGAGGACCTCCGGGATCGGGCAGGGGTGGGCCTGGTGGAGGACCTCCGGGTCTGACCGGAGGCGGTGGGCCTCCAGGATTCGGCGGTGGCATGGGTGGAGCAGCGCCGGTTGGTGCCAAGCGTTATTTATCGGCCGGTTACGATCAAGGTTTTCCGTCGCACATACTCGGGCAATCAAACCCGAATGACCCCCGCAGAAAATCGATCGGCCCAAGAGACATCGGTTTTGTAAGCGTAATGGCATTGGCTCCTCACCAAGAGTTGGAAAAAGAGTACCGCGCCAAACTCTCTCCGGGTGGCAACATCATGCCTGGTCGTGACACACCCAACTATGTGGGATTTGAAGTCGAACGGGTCGATGTGACCGAGGATCCAAGCAAGCAGATACAGGAATCCGATTGGCAAGCGTTGCCCAACGCCGGTTCTGAGCGGCTCAAAGAACTTGCAAAAAACGTGTGGCTTGGAACAGCCCCCGAGGTTTGCGAGGCTGGTTGGACAACACCCAACATCACCATTCCCGTTCCTCCCCTACTGATCAAGAACTATCGCGATTTCGTATCGCACCCCGACGTGCCTAAAGTCGGATCGGGGGCCAGTGTCGCCCCTCCTCCCGGCGGACGTGGTGGTATGGGTGGACTTGGCGGTGGAGGAAGCAGTGGATTTGAGGGGGAGTCGGGAGGAGGAGAGTCCGAAGGTGGAGCGCCTAGTGGTCCTGCTGGTGGAGCACCTCCGGGATACGGAGGTGGTGGTCCTCCGGCTGGTTATGGTGGAGGAGCAGGCGCCGGTGGACCTCCGGCAGGCTATGGTGGGGGAGCTGGTGCCGGTGGACCTCCGTCAGGTTATGGTGGAGGAGCTGGTGCTGGTGGCCCGCCTGCTGGGTATGGGGGCGGAGCGGCTCCGGGTGGCGGGCCTGGCGGCTTTGGTGGCCTGGGTGGCGCCGGTGGCTTAGGTGGAGCTGGTGGTCTTGGTGGTGCCGGTGGCCTTGGTGGTAGTGGACCTGTTCGAGCGGACATCCCTCGCGAGTTACCATCTACCAAGTACTCGCTGGTACGTTTTTATGCCTATGAAGCCAAACAGAACCGCGTTTATCGGTATCGCGTTCGATGGCTTATGTACGACG
>CAILTZ010000758.1 GCA_903837255.1 uncultured Pirellula sp.
AGTGTATGGCACCGGCCACCCATTGATCGTTCGCTCTTCGAAGTAGACGGTGACTTTGTAGTGGGCATGGTGCAACTGGGCGAATCCAATCAGCGGAACAAACCGAGGATCATCGACATAGTCGGCAATCTTAACCTTGGTAATCCGAACCTTGTTGCGTTGCTTCTCATGCAAGAAAGGCACACCGCCTCGCACCGGACGGGCTCGTTCTAACGCGTGGATCACTTCGTCGTCACTAGGCGGATCGATCGCCACGTGCGTCCCGGATGTGACTGGACCGAGGATAGGAACCCGTGCATACCGCTCATGAACATGGAACTGGACTTCCTCGCTGTCCTGCAAGTAAGGCGAAATTGGGATTGGAATCCCAAAAGGCCCAAGCCCCATGTTCGAAAGATGGACGCACCCGACCTGCGATAGGGCCGCTGCCGTGAGAATCATCCAAAATGCTGAATAGTGTCGCTTGCGGGACATCGTTTAAACCCTTCTTGAACTGAGACGATTGGACTCGTCGGACGTAAAGAGTTTCGGCGATGCAGGTGTTAAAACTTGCGGGTTTTTCCATCTGCAACTGAAATTCCTGGGATAGCAGTTGCAACGCATTTAACCCAGCTTGCCTGCTCCAAACCAGACTCCCTAAGTTAGTCCCTCTCGACGGAATCGCTTGCAGATTGCTTGCAAACACTGCCCATGGTTCCCTCTAGACTCCTCAAGCAACAATCAGGGATAACCCTTTGTAATCCTTGCGCGAGATTCGCTCGCTCAAAACCCTGTTTGCTGCCCCTTAGACTCGACAAGTGTCCTTGAAAGACAATCGCGAATTCCCTAGCTCGACTCGCCCGACTGAATTCGCCGTGCTGCTGAGAAAGCTGCCGGCCATAGCCTTTCTTTGCCTATTTGCTGGCTGTTCGCTTGGTCCCTATCGGTACGGAACCGAGCAAACCTCCCTGCTTCCCAAAGAATCGCCTCTTAGCCCTCCGGTTCTTGTCGGCGGCCCTGTTGCAGCCATGGATGAGCTCGAACAAATAGTCAACGCCCCACGCGATGCGTTTGCACGTTGGCGAAACACAGCCGAATCCACCAAACAAGACGCACTCATCGCCGCGATGGCTTACCTAGAAGACAATGACCTTCACGATGTGATTGTCGAAGTCCACCATCACGATCCAGCGGAACAGTGGAAACGCCTCGAGGCCAATCCGGATATCCACCCCTTGTGGAAATACACCGATGGAGCCGCTCGCATCGGTACGTATGCGATGTTCCCACCCCGAGTCTACCGCTTCGACTCCTATAACCCTTACACCAAAACCCTCTCGATCAATTCCAACAACCCCGCTGCGGCGATCTACGAGGCGGCCAAGGCCAAGCAGCATTCGATGGTCGCCTGGCCAGGTGCCTATGCAGCCATGCGATACGTTCCATTGGCTCCCGTCGGACAGCAAATCGCCGTTTCTCAAGACGCCATGGCGTACGTTCAACAAAACGCCGATCCGACCATCGAACAAGCCATGGTGTCTCACACGTTCTCGAACATCACCGGCACGGCACTCCTGGGCTCCTCGGCACTGACCCCGCAACTTAATGAAATCCCATTGGTCTCCGCACCGGCCTCCCAAGCCATTGGAATCGCCACGGGAAACATCGCCGGTCGGCTTGCAAACCCCAGGAGTTTCGATCGTGTTGCGAGAAACCCCCAACCCGATTTCAATCCAAAATCCGGCGTCTCCCAGCCCTCTGGCCCCATTTATCGCTGATACACCCCTGGCCTGCGGGATTGTTTATTCCCAGCCCTCGGTTCACAATTCAGATCCCCCGCCAATTTCCCCCCGGGTTCTGAACATGAAATCCTTCTCGAAGTTCCTAACCGCTCCCTTGCTATGGCTCGCTCTCTGGACCCAGTTAAGTTGGGCACAAGACACCCAGCCGGCAAGCTGGGGGACCAAAAAGGTTCAAGTCGATCGCATCGGGCTGACCATCCCCGAGTTTTGCTCGATCGAAAAAGTCACTACCGACGAACTTTGCACCTGGCCAATCGCCGCTGCATTTGCTCCCGATGGCTCGCTGGTGGTCGCAGAATCGGTCTGGAATATCAATGCCAAGGAAACCGTCCAGCAGCAACTCGATTCTCGTCCACACCGTATCGTCCGGCTCCGGGACTCGGACTCCGACGGCAAATTCGATCAGCGGCAGGTCATTGCCGACTCGATGAGTTTTCCCGAAGGCATCCTGTGCTTGGGCAAGGATGTGTATGTCACCGCACCACCGCAAATTTGGAAGCTCTCGGATTCCGATGGCGATGGAGTCTGCGAAAAGCGAGAAGTCTGGTTCGATGGAACCACCCTCACCGGCTGTGCCAATGACCTGCACGGCCCCTGGCTCGGTCCCGACGGCTGGATCTACTGGGCCAAAGCCGCCTTCGCCGAACAATCGCACGAGATACTCTCGGGAAAAGATTGGAAGAGCAAAGCCTCTCACCTGTACCGTCGACATCCCGACGGTGGTCCGATCGATCCGGTCATGACCGGTGGCATGGACAACCTCGTCGATATCGCTTGGCTCCCCAACGGCGATCGGTTCTTCTGCGCAACGTTCCTGCATCACCCTCGCCACGGCTTTCGCGACGGCATCGGTGCGGCAACCTACGGAGCCCTGTTCGGTAAACCTCACGCAGTCCTCGATGGACACCCCCGCACCGGACCGCTGATGCAACCGACGGCCGAACTCGGTCCGGCTGCCCCCGCAGGCCTAATGTACCTGGATACCATCACCCCTGAACTCAAACTCCCGTCCCTACAGAATGCTTCTGGCGAAAAACCTCAAAGCCAGTCAGAAGGTTTTTTGCTATGCGCTCAATTCAATCTGCATCAAATCAGTCTCCATCGACTCTTGAAACGATCCGATCAGTCTCACTACCAAGCTGAATCGTTTCCCTTGGTCTCTACCGATCGGATCGATTTTCACCCTGTCGATCTGCTGTTGGACTCCGACGCTTCGATCCTGATCGTCGATACCGGTGGCTGGTACGACCTGTGCTGCCCAAGCTCCGGAACCGATCAGCGCGTTGCCACCGGAGGGATCTACCGCCTCAAAGGCTTAACGCTCGATAGCCGCAGCCCCCATGACCAGCTTCGGCTCGAACTCTCGGGTTCACCCTCCGATGCCTTTGCCAAGGCGATCAAATCCTTGAGCTTCCAAGGCCTCGGCGATGCGGCGTGGATCAAACGCCAAGCCTTGATAGACCTATCGGACGCTTTTACCCGCTCGACAATCATCGAGCGAGATTCGCTCAAAGAGGAATATCACCGGCAGGTCATCGCCTCGATGAGCGATCCGGAACCCTCGGTGGCGATGCTCGCTTGCCATCTGGCCTCGTTGCATCGCATGCAAGACGCCAGAGCAATAGCCTCGGCTCTTTTATTGTCCCCAAACGCTTCACTGCGCCGAAGCGCTGCGGAGATCCTAGGCCGAATCGGGATAAAATCGGACCTGAATGCGCTGCTAACCCAAATCAATTTCTCGCGTGAAGACCGAACCTTGCTTCACTCCCAAATCTATGCCATGATCGAAGGTGCCCAGGACCAACCCTTGATCGATGCGCTTCAGGAGGCGGTGCAGGCCAAGCAGATCTTCCCGTCAACCGCTGCTTTGGTTCGTGTCCTAGACCAACGCGACAAACTCACCCCCGAGCATAGCGATCTTGTCCTGCAAATGGCCCTTGCCGCCGACCAAGCATTCTCAGAGCTGGGACTCGGGATTCTCGAAACCCATCCACAATGGAGCCAGACAATCCTCTCTGCGGTTAACGACCGCCTGCAGAAATCTGATTTCCCCCCCAGCGATCCGCTGCTTGCACTCCTTGCACGATGGTCCGATAACCCTGCCGTCGCCGACTCGGTAGCCGAGAAAATCCTCAGCGGAGATTCGTACTCTTGGTCGAAAACCATTTCGCCAAAGCTAGTGTCGATGCTCGCAGGAAAGAGCGTCCCGAGCAACTGGATCGCTCCGATCGCCCAACGGATCGAGCAAAGCTCCGATCAGGAAAATCTCGCTTGGCAATCTGCCTTGCAAAATCGAGTCTGGAAAGGGGACACCACCAATATCCAGAAAGCCATTGCTTCTATCGTGCGAAAATTAGCATCCAGCGACACTGCGTCTTTCGAGCAAGCCTCTCAGGTACTTCGATGGCTCGCCGTGCTACCCCAAGGTGCCTCGGTCGATGAATCGATCGAACGAAATGTGCTTGAGCAAGCCTTTGTCCCTGCGGTGCAAACCAAACCAGAGTCGCAATCGGTTCGTCAAATGGCATGGCAATCCTTATCGAACATTCGCCTTGAATCGGAATCCTCACGCGATTGGATGATCGGCCAACTCGTCCACGCCGGTCCCTTAGAACTGCCCATAGCCATCGATGCCTACTGCAAAGGGAGCTCTGCTGCACAAGACGATCGGTTGTTTGACGCTCTGGCCAGTCTTCCCGCGTCGAAAACCCTGGCTGTCGACGGGGTTTTAGGTAAGCTCAAGAACCGGCCTGCCGACGTTCAAAAGAAATGGAAAGAGGCTCTCGAAGCTTGGACAAAACCCGATCAAGATATCCAAGACAAAGTCCAACTGTGGCTCGGAAAACTTCAGCCGGGAGATCCCAAACAAGGGTACCACGTGTTCAGGTCCTCGAAGGCAACCTGCAGCGCATGCCATCAAGTCGGCTACGTCGGCGGAAACGTCGGGCCGGTGCTCAGCAAAATCGGGCAGTCAAGATCCCGGCGGGATCTGCTCGAAGCGATCCTCTTCCCCAGCGCCAGACTCGAACAAGCGTATCGCAGCACCAAGCTTCGGCTCCAAGACGGCGAGGTGGTCCAAGGATTGGTCGTTACTGAGTCCCCCAAAGAGCTCGTCTTGCAAGTAGCCGCAGACAAACGAAGGTCGATCGAAATTGCCGACATTGAAGCTCGCGAACCGAGCAACGTTTCGATCATGCCCGCAGGACTTGAAAGCCAATTGACGATCGAGGAACTATCCGACCTGATCGCATTCCTGGAATCAAAGAAATAGCGAAGGTTCGCTAGATCAGTCCGATCAGTCGGATCAGTCGGATCGATTTTCGATCGTGCGAAATTGCTGCCAAGCGATCGCGACCATCACCATGCTAGCTCCAGCACCTAGGATGCAAATCCACAAAAACACCTCGGCGAACTTCGTCTCTGGGATCTGACCGATGAAGAAGTTCTTGGCCAGGATTAGGATCGCATAACCGAGATACCCCACCGAGTCGGCGACGTACATCATGAACCCGACGTTGGCTCGGTCCCGCGTGCAGGCGATGATGCGTTCGAAGACCGTGGTGTGGACAGCCACATAAGGCAGATACAAGCCGGCACCGATGAGAACCATGAGCATCGCAGGCGAAAGAGAAAACCAAAAGCGATGCCCGAGGATGCTTGCGAGGATCACGGCAAAGCCGACTGAGCAGGTCGCAAAGGCCAACTGAAGGGCCTTGCGATTGTCTTTCATGAAGACCGCAGAAGCGTTGGCAAGGGTTGCCACAAGCATCACCCAGAAATCGATGCTCGCGTAATCGGAGGATTTGATGGTTGCTCCGAGCCCTGTGAGAATTTCCCTAGCGAAATCGTCGCGGAGGCTCCGCAGGATACTCACCAAGAGATACATCCCTGCAATCGCACCGATCCCAACGGAATACGTTTTGAGAATCCGCCAGCGATCCTCCTTGCGCATCGGATCTCGGGGGCTTCGGGCGACTTGGTCCATCTGCGTAGGGGGTGGAACCTGATGCAACATCCATACAAAAAAACAGATCGGGATGAGGAATACTAAACCGGCAAGAAACGGCATCCATCGCTCGGACTCGGCCAAACTCCACTGGAGCCTCTGCTGGGTAAAATCCAGCAACTGCTGGCCGACGGTTTTGGCCACTCCCCCGGCCAGAATGAAACTGGCGCAGAGTCCCGCCGCAAGGGCTTCGGTCATCTGGCGACCTTCCAGCGAACCGAGGACTAGCCCAAAGACCATCCCCAGCGGCAAGCCGTTTAGAAACATGCAAGGAGCTTGCCATGACGTCGGCACTACGGCAAAAAGAAGGAGCGAGGCCAGGGCCGCAGCGATCAGGCCGAGGATCATCCAAGCTCGTCGCCCGCGGTCGGCTTCCGAGACCACGCGTATCCCGATGATCTTCGAGATCAAATACCCGATGACTTGGGCCGAGACCAACACCGCTTTTTGATCCCAGTTCCCATCCACCCCCGCAGCCAGCGTCTCTTGCTTGAACGCCGCTACCGTGAATGGTTTACGGTACATGTACATGCAGAAATAGGTACCAAAGGCGGCGATGATCGCCCAAAGATTGACAAGCCATGGAGACTGAGGCAGATGCTTGATCACAATGGGTTTTCCAAACACGCGACTTTTCAAGACATAAAAACGCAGGCCGCAATAGCATAACCTCCACAGCGGGTGTATTGGGCTTGGGTATCTTTCAAATTCACCCCCTTTTCATCAATGACGGTCAGTCGCAAAGAGATTGCAACGCAAAGAGATTGAAACACAAAGAGATTGAACCACAGAGACACAGAGGCACAGAGAGAGCCAGAGCATTTCACTCTGTGCCTCTGTGCCTCTGTGGTTCCCTGCATTTTTCCCGAGCCGCTTCGAGCTTCTCGTCTCGCTGGGCATGCTCTTGGCCCGTATGCAGTCCACTTTGATCGTCCGATGATATCGCTCAATCTTTCCATTGCTCTGAGGGTAGCTGAAATGGACTCAAAACACCAGCTTGGCTCAGAACACGATAAACACGCGATGGACTTGCTGCCGCCAACCCCGAGCCATGCAACGATTTGCTTAGCTGGGATTTCGGTTCGGTGATTCCAATGATTCACGTAATCCACAACTTGGTCGCGGGTATCAGGGGGAACCCCGCATCCATTTAGAGTTCCCCACGTTCTTTTTTTAGCTGCACGTGCTCCTGGAGCAGCTCGGCGACGACTTCATTTTTCTGTTGGATTTTAGCCTCAAGAGCAATGATTTTACGGTCTTTGGCGTCCTCCTGCTTGGTCGACTGGCGGGGCGTCTGAAATACCAAAGCAGCGTTATCTGTCAGCTGCTTTTGCCATGTGTAGATTTGAGTCGGATGGAGCCCAAATTCGTCACACAGGTCTGA
>CAILTZ010000759.1 GCA_903837255.1 uncultured Pirellula sp.
CAGATCGGCTCAGCGCAACCCTGCGAGCTGTTTGCAACCCTCAATGCGATGGATCAGGCTTATGAGTCCGACAAGCTAGTCGCTCGCAGCGCGCTGACCAAGAAATTGCCGCATCCGATGAACCGAGATTTGGATTGGTTGACCAAACGTGTTGCAAACCCCTGGCAAAAGAAACTTGACGGAGCTCGAGAGATTCAGATCCGCGCCTTGGACAATTTGCAATTCTCCGAGAAAAAATTGCAAGCCAAGCCCGGGGAAGTCCTCAAACTCAAGTTCGTCAATCCCGATGTTGTCCCTCACAACTGGGCTTTGATTCAGCCCGGTACACTCGACAAAGTCGGCGATCTTGCTAACCGTCTAATCGGTTCCCCAGAAGCTTATCTCAAGCAATACGTACCGGACTCCGATGCAGTGATTTGTTACACCGACATCATCGAACCAGGAGCGGAGTTTTCGATCTACTTCCAAGCTCCAGACAAACCCGGACGCTATCCTTATTTGTGCACGTTCCCCGGGCACTGGATGGTCATGAACGGAATCCTCGAAGTCGGCTTATAGAAAGGCTGTTGACCGAATTGATGACTGAGCAAATGCAAGCTAACTCGGGCGCGAGCCCTTATGTTTCCGTCCGATGGCAAGGAGACTCGCTCGGGCAACTGGAGCTTTTGGATCAAACGCTTTTGCCTGAACAGGTTCGGATGATTCCGATCCAGAGTGTCGAGCAAGCCCATGAGGCGATCGTCGCCTTGCGGGTCCGTGGGGCACCGGCGATCGGCATCGCTGCAGCTTACGCCGTCGTCACCGGCATGCAGCCGCTGTTCCACAGGCGAGCATCGATCGAGGAGTCGGTATCCCAGGCCAGATCGCTGTGTGATTACTTAGCCACAAGTCGACCGACGGCGGTGAATTTATTTTGGGCCTTGGACCGCATGAGGCGGATCATCGCTCGCAACAGCAATGTCGCATCGGCTGTCGAGCTAACCAATCAACTCCTTCGCGAAGCCCGACAGATCCATGACGAGGATCGGCGGATGTGCCATGCGATCGGCGAGTTTGGAGCCTCTTTGTTTGAACCAGGCAGTGGGATTCTAACCCACTGCAATACCGGCGGCTTGGCCACCGCGGAGTTTGGCACCGCCTTGGCTGCAATTCTAACGGCCCATTACCAAGGCAAGCAGATTCAAGTGTATGCCGATGAGACGCGGCCGCTTTTGCAAGGAGCCAGACTCACGATGTGGGAACTCCAGCAGCACGGGGTTCCCAGCACGCTCATCTGCGACTCGATGGCCGCTCAGGTCATGCGAGAAGGGAGAGTCCAGTACGTGATCGTCGGAGCCGACCGAATCACGGCTCGCGGGGACACGGCCAACAAAATCGGGACTTATGGATTGGCCGTTTTGGCTCGTTACCATCAGATTCCGTTCTTTGTCGCGGCACCTTCGAGCACCTTCGACCTTACGATCATCGATGGGGCCGATATTCCCATCGAACAGCGTAAATCCGAAGAAATCACCGCTGCTTTTGGAAAACGAACTGCACCTTTGGACATTCAGGTCTACAATCCGGCCTTTGACGTCACCCCTGCAGAGCTCATCACTGCGATCATCACCGAAGTTGGGGTCATCCATCCGGTCAGCGAAGATCGCGTCCGCAGTATCGCCGGTAGGGGATTGTCAAGCGTTGAATAATGCTTGGGATATTGGTGCCTTGTAGCCCGTTCCTGCGTTTGCTCTTAAACATCCCTGAAACTCAACAACAAGTTTTTCATGACTATCCAATCCACCGATACGGCCCAATCCACCGATACGGCCGTTGTTTCAGAGCGGCGTGCGATGCTTGTAGCCAATGGACTCTCGATCGCGATCCCGCTGGTGGTTGCCCTACTCTTGGGGATTCCCACCAAGTTCGATTTGGGGAGTTGGACCAAGCAGCTGCCGCACCTGATCGGAGCCATCAACACCGTGACCAGCGCGGTGCTGATAGTGGGTTGGATTGCTATCCGCTTTGGGAGCGTCACCGTGCATCGCAGCGCCATGCTCACGGCGTTTGGACTCGGGGCGGGTTTTCTGGTTTGCTACGTGACCTACCATCTGACGAATCCCTCGACCAAATTCGGTGGACAAGGAGCGATCAGGGGCGTTTATTACTTTGTGCTATTGTCGCACATTCTTTTGTCGTTGGTTGTTTTGCCATTGGTCTTGAGAGCCTTGTGGTATGCGTTGCTCAAGCGGTTTGATCGACATCGCAAAGTCGCTAAGCTTGCTTATCCGATCTGGCTCTACGTCTCGGTCACCGGCGTGATCGCTTATTGGATGATCTCGCCGTACTACCAACACTAACTACCCGCACTAACCGCGTTTGGTGGCGTAGAGTTCCGCATAAGCGACCGCCCAATCGTCTACGGCTTTGTAGAAGCGCTCGATGTCGACTTGGCCCAAGGGTTGGTAGAAGGCTCGGGTCAGAAGTTCGCGATCAGCGATGGTCCCTTTGGCTTGCAGATCGAGCACAAAGAATTCGTTGATCGGTCGAACCACCATCTCAAAGCGAGAGAACTTGTTGGACCGCACACCTTTGTCGATGAAAAGATCATCGCGGGTGCAGGCACTACCCCAACCGGTCTCTCCAAAGACCGATTTATAGCGAAAACCTGGGAACATATCGATCATTTTCTTGACGACCGACTCGATCCGTTCGGTAAGCTCCAAGCGGTATTTGGCATGGAGGAGTTTATGCTCCTCGGCCTCTTGCTTCTTGCGTTGTTCTTCGGATAGTAGCGACTCAGCCTTGCTCTCTCCGCGTGCGATCGCCTTCTTAAGGCGTTCCTCAAACTCCGACATCGTCGTCCCCGGTGGCTTGGGTATTGGCTCCTTCCGGATTGCTCAGGGCCGGAGGATCGTTGACGGGAGTAGCGTTGGCGGAAGCATCGCTGGGGGGCGGGCCGCCAATGGGCGAGTCGGAAATCGGTTTTTCCGGACCGCTTGCCTGAGACGCAGCAGGTGGAGCGGTATCCGAGTTGGGTCCCTTCTTGAGGAACTGCATCAGATCGCCAAAGGATCGCAGCGGTTCTTTGCCCTGCTGCATCGCCTCGGTGATCGGTTTTTCGGGCACCGGACGCGAGATCTTCACCGGCCGATTGGAACGTCCATCGTTGCCCTCGGAAGAGTTTTGATTGGAGGACCGCGGTCTACCTGAATCTTGGCGACGATAGGAACCGCGAGAGTCATTCGAGGGGCGTGAACGACGATCGTCGGGACGGTTGCTTGACCGATCCCCGGAGGGTTGCGAAGGGCTAGAGCCTGCAGTCCCTGCCGATGCAGGTCGACCAGGGCCACGTCGATCTTGTTCACGGCGATCTGGGCGATCCTGGCGGTTCCTAGATTCGTTCGAGGGCCGAGTGTTCGAAGGCTCCTGCGATGTCGACTGCGACTGAGAGCCTGGAGCACGCATGCTCAGTGCGACCCGTTTCCTTTTGTCGTCGGTATGAAGCACCCAAACTGGTATCACGTCACCGACCTGCACGAACTGATGAGCATCCTCGACGAACGATTCACCCAGTTGGCTCACGTGAACGAGTCCCGTGCAATCCGGTCCGAGTTCCACGAAGACACCGAAGTTTGCGATGCCGATGACCAAGGCCGAGAGCATCGTGCCTGGCTCGAGCCGATCCATCGAGGGTACATAGCTTCGAAGGGGAACTGGGTATTGAAATTCGCGTCCATCGGCGAACGGAAACTGCAAGGCTCGCGAAACCGAGAGAAGCTTCGATCGACCAACTTGCCAGCTCCGTGCAAGCTTATCCGCATCGATAGCCAATGTTGGCCGCTCCATAGGTGCTTCTGGGATCGGCGGCATATTTGCGGCCGAACGAACCACAGGGGCCGACTGATCCGACTGATCGGACTGATCGGACTGATCCGACTGATCCGACTGATCCGACTGATCCGACTGATCCGACTGATCCGACTGATCCGACTGATCCGACTGATCCGACTGATCCGACTGATCCGACTGATCCGACTGATCTGAC
>CAILTZ010000760.1 GCA_903837255.1 uncultured Pirellula sp.
ACAAGTGCAATCCGAAGTGGATAGTCCGTTGCCTGTGGATGTGGGTCTGAGTCAGACCTTACCGGCCAAGAAACTCAAAGAGATACCTGGGACTCTTCGAGGCCAAACGGCCCCACTCGGCATCGAAGTGCCACCACCATCGGCCAAGCTCAAGTAATTGGCGGGCTAACTTAAACTCCTTGTCATACCAGTCAAATGCTTGCTAACTGGGTTTTTGCCTTTGCTGGCAAAATCCGCAGTTCGATCTGGGAACTTGCATCGCAACAAGAGAATCAGTATGGTCTAGCTAGATCGATGATCTGGCGAGTCCATAACGCCTTAGGGGTAGAGGAAGTTGCGATGAAGAAATCCAAGTTTGCTTCGACGGGTCTGCATGTCTTTACTTTTTCGCTAGTGAGTTATTTTGCGCTGGCTCTCGGTGCCCCGCTGGCTCTCGGTGCAACCGCGCAGCAACCTGTCGAGCAACCCGCGCAGCCGCCTGCAAACAAGCCAGCCGCAGAGCCTCCGGTGGTCGTTGTCGAACCGGCCGAGGAACTTCCAATCCCTGAGGGTCCTGGCCGTCCGGCTGCGAATCGTCCCAAACCTCCGATTGTGATCACTCCGCGCACTGGCGTGCCTCTAGGTTCTGCTAACGGCAACCCCCCTGCGGCGAGGCCCTCGGCGGAGGTATTCAAAGACAGCCTGCTCGGGGATGGAGAGGTCGCACAAGGAGCCCCCGGTGGCGGTTATCTTGGGCTCGTCGTCGAACCGGTCCAGGGTGGCGGTTTCGGTTTGGCGGTGGTCGATGTTACGAATCAATCACCGGCCTGGAAAGCCGGTTTTCGGGTTGGTGATCGGATCGTAGGTGTCGGTGGACAGGCTGTCACGACGCTCGATCAATTCGGAGATCAACTCGAACTTTACGCGTCTGGTACTCCGGTGAAGTTTCTTGTTCAGCGACGTGGTCGCAGCACGAATCTCACGGCGGTTCTACAAGATCGCACGTTAGCCGGTCAGCTCCAGGGAATGCAACCGGGCACAGCCCTGCCGCTTCAGCCCCCCAAGACCCCCTATCAACCGATCCTGCCAAATCTATCCGGTGCGACGACCGTTTATCCTGCCCCAAGCCCATCAGGTGGCGTGATGCTCGGTGTTTCCGTAAGCGATTTGTCAGAGACTTTTCGCAAGCAGTTTGGAATCCCTCTGTATCGCGGGGCGGCTGTATCGACGGTCACTCCCGGTACCACCGCAGAGCTTGCAGGCTTGCAACCCGGAGATTGCATCTCGGAGATCGATGGCAAGATGATTCTCCGGGCAGAGGATGTGGTAGCACGCGTGCAAGAGGTCGATGTCGGGGACACCATTACCATCGGGTATTACCGAGGCAAGCAAAAGCAACTTGTCGAGGTCCCGCTGCTGACCGAGGGAATGATATCAGGGCAAGCCAACTCATCGGTGACCTTGGGCACACAAAACGAGCAATCAACACCTGAGAGCGTCGAGTCTTTGCGCGACGAGATCCGTCGATTGCAGGCTCAGCTAGCTCGCATGCAAGCCCGATTAGAACAGCTCGAAGGGGCTCGTCCGTAACCTTTCCCGGTAGTCGATCTTGCGAAAGATCCGGGTTGGCTACCTGCGGATGCAATGGGGCAAGAACCGGCTGGTGTTGTGCGTGATGGCTTGGATGTCCTCGCGGATCCCCATCCCACAGGCACGATCCCCGATGATCCAGCTGCCGAGCACCGCGTAGCCTGACTCCGAGCGATACAGCGGATGGTAGGCTTGGTAGATGCAGGGTTGGTTGTAGTAAGGGCCTTCGGTGGCCATCTGCGCGTGTTGTTCCTGGGTGACGATCTCGATGTTGCTCCCTTCGCGAGCAAGGATCGGTTTGCGAACAAAATCACCAGCCAGCGGTTCGAACGAGGCTTCTAGCAAGTATTTGTTCTCAGGGAACAATTCCCACAAGATCGCAAGGATTGTTTTGTTCGATAGGAGCATCTTCCAAGGTGGCTCGATCCAAACGGTTCGCGACGAGAGCAGATGCCGCGCAAAGGACTCCTGGAGCATCCACTCCCAAGGGTAGAGTTTGAACATGTACTCGATCGGTTCGAATCGATCGTCGACGAACGTCTTGCGATCCGTGTCGTACCCGATCTGGGACATGTTCAAGAAATGCGTCTCGATACCAGCTTGGGCTGCAGTATCGCGCATGTAGGTCACGTTGCCATAGTCCTCTTCGTGTCCGTCGGAGGCTGCGAAATGAACCCGATTCCAGCCTTGCTGACGCAGGTATCGCCAGGATTCGATCAACTGTTCATGAAGGCTGTTGAACTGATCGAATGTGGCAATCGAGCTCCCTTTGGACTGCATCGATTCGAGCCAATGCCACTGCACCACCGCGGCCTCGAACAATGAGGTGGGAGTGTCGGCGTTGTACTCGAGCATCTTCGGGGGACCGTTGCCGTCCCAGGCAAGATCAAAGCGTCCGAAGATGGTCGGCTGGTCAGCTTGCCAACTGTCCCGGATCCAGTAATGGAACTGGGACGGAATACCAAAGTCACTTAAACGGTCTTCCTCGATGACATACTCGGCCGCCTCGATGCACATCGCATGGAGCACGTTGGTCGCTTGCTCGATGACTCGGATCTGATCGTAGTTGAATTCGAACCAGCCCGACTCGTCCCAGTACAGATCTCCGTCGATGGTGTGATAGGAAAAGCCGATCTTCTCGACCTCTTGACGCCAATCCGGACGCGGGTTCCCTGAGATGCGTTTCATGGGATTTGCAAGTTATTACGAAGCGCTGGATAAGGACCCACCGGTTCCCCCGAATCCGCCGCTGGTGACACTGCTAGGAGCACCGGTAGGTCGTGATGGGGCCGATAAGCCTGATGCGTTTGCAGGTCTGGAAGTCGTTGAGCCGGCTGTAGATGCCGAGCCGGCTTGAACCCCGGTGTTACTGCCGTAGGATCCCCCGCCCGATCCCCAATACCAGATCCACGGGAAATAGCTTCCGGAACGGGCGGTGTGGGTGCGCGTAGTTGCCGGCTCGCAAAACTCGGTCTTGGCAGGCTCACCGGGTTTTGCAGGCCCGCTGCAATTGGATGCTTTAGCCACCCCTTGTTTGTTGGCCGAGTCACAACCAAAAGCTGCTACCGCTGGCAACATCAGTGTCAGGAGAACTTGGGTGCTGCGTTTCATAAATACCCTCTAGGCGTTTCGAGCGTGAATGAATTCGATAAGACCACTTAGATATTTAACCAATTACCAAGCGACTTGCAAGGAAGAATCAAACAGCCGATGCTGGATTGTCGGCTAATTGTACTCAGGCCGAGAATTGCTCGAATCTAGGCGCTAAACAAAGTGGCTCTTCCCCGGCCCGGGCGGGTACTTAAATCACCTCCCACCAATCTTTTTGCGCACCATTCTTTTTGCCCATCCATTTTTTTGCCAATTGGAGCAAATTGGCATGACCCACCAGGGCCGCTTCTCTTGCTGGAGCGGCGGTGGCTTCTGGATCTTGCTGCTAGAACTTGCGATTCAGTGAGACTTGGATTTCCGAGTCAAACACCCGGTCGGGAGTGTTTCTCAGAGGTACCACAGCCCCCACTCGCAGGGCAGTCAAGGGCCCGAGCTGGGCTTGGAGCCCTGAGGTCAAATTCAAAAGGTCTTGGCGATTTGCCGAATTTAAAATACTGCCTGATAAAAACGGCCCATTACCTAAACCCACCACGTCGGTGTCTTGAACGGTCGTCGTGTAGTGAAGTTCGAATACGCCGGCCAAACCCGTAAAGACCGGCCGGGTGGAGTCTTGCCAAAGCCATCGTCCGAGCCCGATGTCGGTTTGGAGTAAATTCTGTTCATTGAAGACGCCAAGAACCCCGTTTTGATTAACGACCTCGTTGCCCGAGGCCGCGAAATTCATTTGCCCGAACGACTGCAGAAACCACTTGTCGCTCAAATTCATCGTCGCTGCCACAAATGGCATCAGGCGGACCGCTTGATTGCGGACCACAACAAAGTTGTCGCCGAAGGGTGGTATAGTCCTTGTGCGCAAATCGCTTCCCGTGGGCAAACCAATCCCCATTCCAGTTGCGATCGCCACATCATCATCGCTATAGACCAAACCTTTGAGAAACATCGTCAAGTTCCCGACGTTCCCCAGGTCCGATGAGATGACCGAGTTGCTCAGATCAAATCCACTCAGCAGTGGCATGCGCACATCCAAGGACATGTTGCCACCCAAGAACGTTTTCTCGAAACCCGCGACGTAACGGTGCAAATCGATCGATCTTGCAAACGGAGACCCAAAACCAGCTGATGTCGAAATCGCATTGTGGAAGTTGTTGTAGACGAAGTAGATTCGATCGGTCGGAATCGCCGTATTGTTCTCCGCGATGTTGTAGCTGCCTCCTCCGCCAAGTGGAGCTCGATAAACCTCTGCCGGAGAAGTAACGTTGCCCTGTCCTTCCCTTTGGCTAAAACTAATCAGCGGTGGCAGAGTATCCCCAAACATATTCGGTGCACGACCGACCCTCGAAAATGTACTTCTCGATGAACCTCCCGAAGCACTTCGCGCCGAAGGCGAGCGGGTCGCAGCCGCTGTGCTCGATGGACCACGATCGGCCGGACTTGCCGACCCAGGATTGATTCTGCTGGTTCGCGGGAGCTCCTCTTGAGGCACAGGCCGCAACGATAAGGGGGCTTGGGCATACAGCTCCGCCGAGGGGAGAAATCCCGCCGTCACCGACAAACAACCCAACCCCAGAGCCAAAGCTCGGTAACTAGAAACATTCGTCTTGCGATGGTTCGACATGCTACTCGCCCCCTTGGATTGTTTTCATAGTAAGACCAGGCTTTTGAATGAATCGTTTAGCGATCATTCACACATTGCCCGCGATGTATGCTAGCATTGACACAAGCC
>CAILTZ010000761.1 GCA_903837255.1 uncultured Pirellula sp.
CCTGAATCGGTCGAAACGACCAGCCGCGACCGTTCGATGAGGGCTTTGCTCAAGCCCAACGGCAGGTCATCAAAGCGCCCCATGCTTTTAACCCCAGGATGATCGGCTAGAGCCTCGATGGCGTTGGCATTCTCTCGCTCGGCAGGACCGCAGTGAATAAGGACCGATAGCTCTAAATCATTTGCAAGCACTGCTGCGGCTTTGGCCGCCTGGTCGATCGGCCAACGCTTCGTCAGAGCCGTCGCCGCCCCCGTATTGATCACCAACAACTCTCGATCAGTCCCCAGGCCGATCGACTCCAAACACCGACTTGCCAAGGCTCGGTCTGTTGGCAAGACTCCAAGCTCGGTTCGCTGATCTCTGGCCGAGCAACCTATCGCTCGGACCAATCGCAGGTAGTTGTCGATGCAGGGATCTTTGCGAGCGTCCTGCTCTCCAGAGCAAACGGCAATAGCGTCGGTCAACAACCACGAGCGGTAATCGCGAGCATAGCCGATACGACGCGGGATGCGAGCCAAGGCCCCTAGGAGGGCTGTCGATAGGCTGTTGGTCAAGTACAGGATCGCATCGAACCGCTGGGTGCGGAGGGCTCGGACCAATCCTCTACGATTCAAGATCGTGCTACCTGATGTCGGATTCAAAGGTAGCTTAACGCGAGGCTTATAACAGAGGGTTTGATCGGCCCACGTGAGCCCTTCCAGGACGGCCAAAGGGCCAGGTCGAGCGACCCAGCAAATCGATGTTTCGGGAGGCAGTTCCACACGCAGAGCGCGCAATGCCGGAGTCGCCATGCATGCATCACCCACCCAGTTTGGAAGCATCACCGCAAGTTTCATAATACGGGACTTGTACAAACTGCGCAAGCTCCGCGTCAAGCTGGGTTTTTCTCGGATTTAGCTGTCTAGTTTGGAACCATCGATGTTGTCGTCCGAGACGCATGCCTCCCAGCCGTCGTAATCTCCATGGTGCCTGCTTGCGATGCTAGCAAAGCTGGTGGTCAAGCGTTTGATTTCGGCCGCATCGAGCGGCATGTCCTTGGTGGTTGAAACAACCCAACTGGGTTTGACAAAGAGTCGCTTCCACCAAGGGGGATCGTGTCGGAATATTTCGCCTGGGAAGTCGATCTTGGCCATGTCCCTGACGGCATTCTCTGCGTCGGTTTGGTCAGTGAAAGCCAGATAGAAGTTGACTTCGCGAGGTTTCGAAAAGTCGATTTCGAGCTTTCTAAAAATCTCGAATAGAGCATCATCACCTTCGTGGTCGTGCATGGGTAGATCCTATCTAAAGAATGCTCTTGCCACTGTGTCCCCGACATCTCAGAGGATCGGGGGATCGACGAACTCCGGAACGATTAGCTTGGTAATGACCCCTGACTCATAGCCGCGTTTGAGCAGTTGACGGACCGCCTCGCGACCTCGATCGGTGAAGTCCAGCGTCCAGTCGTTGACATACATCCCAACGAATGTGTCTGCCTTGTCTCGCTGCAATCCTCGCCCCCAACCTAACGCATAGTCGAGCGCTTTGTTTCGATGCTCGAGCCCGTGCTTGATGCTCAAGTACAAGTATCGGTTCACATCGCGGATCACGTCAGGACCTAGGTCCTTGCGGATGCCGTTGGCTCCCAGTGGCAAAGGCAAACCGGTTTGCTCCATCCACCATTTGCCAAGATCGACCACGAGGTGAAGGTTTTGGGATTCGTAGGTCAATTGCCCTTCGTGGATCACTAGTCCTGCATCGATATTTTTTCCTTCGAAGGTCCCTTGCTCGACCACATCGAGGATTTGGTCGAACGGGACCACGACGTGATCGAACTCTTTGAGCCACATTCGGCACGATAGGTAGGCGGTCGTCAGGGTGCCTGGAACGGCGATGGTCTTGCCCCGCAAATCGTCTCGGGTGCATTTCGAACGGGCGACGATCATCGGTCCGTAGTTATCCCCCATGCTTGCCCCGCACGAGCAGATCATGTAGCGGTCGCTCAGGTAAGCGTAGGCGTGCAAACTCAGGGCGGTCAATTCGAGTTCGCCTTGAAATGCCCGGCGGTTGAGCGTTTCGATATCGACCAGTTCGTGTTCGAAGCGGTAGTTTTGGGTATCGAAACAATCGTTGGCTAAGCCATAGAACATGAATGCGTCGTCGGCGTCGGGGCTGTGGCCTACGCGGATGAGCTTTTTACCCGGATTTTCGGTCGTGGAGGACATTTCAAGTAGATCGGCAGTGGACATTGAAGCGATTGCAATTTGGAAAAAGAATCGTAGCGGAAAGAACGTCTCTAGGGTAGCAACCGCAACGAGGGTTTCCGATGTAACTTTCCCGAAGCGATCAATCCCATGGGTTTAGAGATCCCCTAACCCCGCTCGGTGGTGGAATCTAGCGTTGAATTCTCAGGTTTTCGAACCAGTACAGCCCGGATTTTCCAGGGGCGACGATGTCGATGTCGCCGTCACTGTCCATGTCGCGGACGACCATCTGCAACCCGGTACCGGCTGAACCAGTGCGGAAATCTTTCAGTGCATCGCGCTTCTCCGGATCCAGGGGAGCTGCCGGGGCAGGCTCGCCAAGATAGACGGTGCTCTTGGTCCACTTGGAGGTCGTGCGATCGTAATCAAACACATAGATGCACGGCTCGGACGTCGCTCCAGCTTCGCTCTCGTGCGCATAGATCCGCTTGCCAGTGACAAACTCCATTTGCCCATCGCCATCGAAGTCCGCCAGGTGCAGCGTGTGAACCTGAGAAAAGCTCGTGTCGAGCGGCTCTTTGGTCCAAGTCCGTTTGCCATCGACGCTGGATTGCTTGAGCCAGTAAAGACCAAAGTCATGGCCCATCCCCCAGACGATGTCGGTGTCTCCGTCGCCATCGAAGTCATGTCCGAGGATCTCGATGCTTGCGGTCCCAAGCTGAAACTCTTGGTGAAATGTCCAATCCGTATCGGCGTTTGCGGGCTGCTCGTACCAACCTTGGGGAGTGATGATATCGAGACGACCATCGGCGTTGACGTCGCCGTGTCCAAGTCCGTGTCCGGCACCTTGGGGAGCTAGCATCCGAGGTTTCCACTCGACGTTTGGTTTCTGAGTTTTGAGCTGGTAGTAGAGGACCTGGCCACCGACATTCGGTAGGAAGACTGGTTTGCCGTTCTTGAACAGATCAACCAGATAACCGGTTTCCATCGAACCGGGCTGGTCGATCGCGTGGAGGGTCCAAGGCTTTTTCGGATCGCCTGGGTGCTCGAGCCACGAGATCGATTTGGAGAAGTACGCGCAAGTCACGACATCGATGTGTCCATCGCCGTTGACATCCATCGTGGCATCAGCAAAGTCTTCGTGATAATGAGGGTTGGTACCTCGGGGCACCTCGCGGACCTTGTGCTGTTCCCAATCCGGAGCGGCATACCAGGAGTCTCCGCAGAAGACATCGAGCTTGCCATCGTTGTTGAAGTCCGCCACTCCGACGGCTTCGAACGGGGACATCGGATTGATGTTGTGCTTTTTCCACTTGACTCCAGATTCTTGGGCGACGCCAATTGCACAAGCACCTGCAAAGAGTTGCATGATAAAAATGGATTTCGTGACAGCAGGCTTCAAGGTGAGTACTCCGAGGGTAGATGCGTTGGGAAAAGGGGTCCGTGATTGTAACGGTTTTGGATCGAACACCCAGCAAACCGATTCTATAGTTGAG
>CAILTZ010000762.1 GCA_903837255.1 uncultured Pirellula sp.
AAGGTCGACCCGCCTTGAAGCATATATCGTTTTTGCAATTTACCCTCGGGGATTCCGTGTGATCAGTGGTCCAATGGCCAGTAACAGCCTGCTCGGCTCGATAGCAGCCTACGGCAACGGATGCTGGAAGAGCATGATCATTACCGATTTAGCCTACAAGCTTCTCGCGATGGTGGTTTTAACCCCTTTGCTGACGATCTTGCTGCAAGGGTTATTGGTGGTACGTGGCAACCCGGTTTTATCCGATGCTGATATTGCCAGGTTCTTTGTCGGTCCAATTGGCTGGCTCTGCGCGATAGTGATTGGCGCCGTGTGGTTAGGAATCCTGGCTTTGGAGCAAGCTTCGTTGCTTGCTATCCTTGCGGCACACTCGCAGGGAAAGCAACTCGGTGCGTTGGGTGCTTTGGGATACGCATTGAAAAATACGGTGTTCGTAGTCCGCGTGGCGGGCCGATTGACTGCAGTTTCCTTATTGGCCGCTGCTCCGTTTCTATTGGCGGCAGGTTTAATCTACTTTTTTGCTCTTAGCGAGTATGACATCAATTACTATCTCGATGAAAGGCCAATGGTTTTTCGTATCGCTGTAGGCTTGGCCGTCATTCTCGGGACAGGGTTGTTGACCATTTTGCTACGACTTTATTCGGGCTGGTTTCTCGCGTTGCCCTTGGTATTGTTCGATCGCGTCGCGACTTCGGTTGCCTTGGTGGAGAGTCGCCACATGATCGCGGGGAAGCGTCTATTTGTATTGCGATGGATGGTCATTTGGTTGTTGGTTGGGATCATTGCGAACGCCATCGCAACATTCTTCCTAGGGATCCTAGGACGCTGGCTTATTCCAAGCACCCTCGGGTCCCTAGCCTTATTGGCGGGCCGAGTCGGATTGATGCTTTTAGCGTTTGCTGTTGTCAGCCTTGTTCTGAATTTAATTGGATCGCTAGGCTTCGCGCTGATGTTGTTTCATGCGTATCAGAAACTTCATCCGGATGCAGAAGAAACGCTTGCGAGCGCTCCGCTATTGAACAATCGTCACCAATTTCCGAAGCTGACTTTGGATCGCTACCGGTCGATGGCCATTTGCCTGATAGCAGTGCTTGCAGCAGCCTGGATTGGTGCGACCGCAATCAGTCGTTTGCGATGGAAAGAGGACGTGAAGATCATGGCGCATCGTGGTGCTTCCAAAGCTGCACCCGAAAATAGTTTGGCCGCTGTACGCATGGCTATAGAGGCCGGCAGCGACTGGGTCGAGATTGATGTTCAGGAAACTGCCGATGGCGAGGTGGTTGTCATCCACGACAGCGACTTCATGAAGCTTGCCAGAAACAAAACCAAAGTCTGGGACGCTCGATTGCCTGATCTTTCTAACATCGATATCGGCAGTTCCTTCGGTCCCCAGTTCGAGAAAGAGCGCGTTCCAATGCTCTCCGAAGTACTGCAGTTGTGCCAAGGCAAGATCGGGGTTCTGATCGAGCTTAAGTACTACGGTCACGACCAACAGCTAGAGCAAAGGGTAGTGGACATTGTGGAAAAACACGGGATGTCCAATGAGATTATGGTGATGTCGCTGAAACCAGACGGAGTTAGGAAAATCAAGCGTCTGCGACCGAACTGGAAATGTGGTCTTCTGCTTTCTGTTTCGGTGGGCAACATTCAGAAAGTGGAGGCTGATTTTTTGGCCGTCAACGCCCGATTTGCAACGCGAAGCCTTATCAACAAGTTGCACCGAGCAAACAAGGAGATCTATGCTTGGACGGTCGACGACCCGGTAAGCATGTCATCGCTCATGAATCGCGGGATTGATGGCCTGATCACCAATCTGCCGGAGGTTGCAAGGGATGTGCTGATGCAACGCACCAACATGAGCAGTACCGATCGATTATTAACCGAAATTGCAGCCTTACTTGGAAAACCACCAACCTATGAGGAGCAATAGCTCAGGTGAGTATGGAAAGACGGCCTACAACGCTTGGCTTTTTCTGACCAACTGCATGCGTTTGATTTAGACTGTTCTGCATATACCAACCGTACTAACTGAGCTGGGTTGCCTTGTCTCCATAACTGAACAGTGTTTTGCTGCCGGCTCGGCATGCATTTTCCCACTCGGCTTCGGTGGGTAATCGATAGACTCGCCCCGCCGATATCTCCTCGGGTAACTCCGAAAGCCTTTTACAGAACTCAACAGCATCATCCCAGGATACGCTATCAACGGGAAAGTCTGAACTCTGGTTATTTGCGATTACTCCTTGAAAGTAGCTCGGATTCTTATCGATCACTCTCTCGTACTGGGCCTGCGTGATCTTATAGATACCAAGGTAATAATCCTGGCTAATGGTTACTTGATGCTGACGCTCATCCTCCAACGCCCATTTTTCTCTGAGGCTCGATCCCATCATGAATGTCCTCTGGGGTATCAAAACAAGCTTAATGCCGATGCTGTTAGTGAGTTCCCCGGGACCTTGACGCATTGAATCAGAACCAAACTTGCTTGGTGGAATCTCGCGTGAAGCAGCGCCGTTCCCAACTCGAACGCGAGGATCCATGGTCTGTCTTTCACTTCGGTCATTGATCGTGGTTATGATGGATTCGCTCCCTCACACGCTCGAAAAAGCGAATGTGCTTTTTCACGGATCGTCGTATTTTCATCATTCAAAAAACGAAGGAATCGGGGGTCTTTCGTAAGTTCGCTTGGTCGTAAATCTCGCCAGGCCTTTAAGGCATAGTTTCTTACAATAACGGAGGAATCCTGTGAGCCATACGTGAGCAGGA
>CAILTZ010000763.1 GCA_903837255.1 uncultured Pirellula sp.
AGTGCAAGCGCTGGCCGGATTTCAAAGTTGGCTCAAGCGCTGGATGTTTTAGCAAGATCCACTACCGCAAGTTCCACTACCGCAAGATCCGCGGCTGTTTGGCTGTTCCATCAGCGGTCCATCAGCGTCCATCAGCGGTCCAGGTTTTAAACCCCTGATACGGGAAACCCCCAAAACAGCTCGGCCCCTATCCACATCGCAAAACTAGCTAGAATAGTCTCGGTGTCCGAATCTCTTTCGATCATCTTTCCCCCTTTAGCGACCCTTTACCCAATGGCTATTGCTGCAATCCGATGCGAAACGATCCGGGTGGTCTTTGACAATCGTACTGGCAAGCAGACGATTCTCGATGGACTGGACCTCGATGTTCCCATTGGGCAGATCGTCACCCTGCTGGGCCCGAGCGGTTGCGGCAAAAGCACCCTTTTGCGAGTCGTGGCAGGTTTAACACAGGCCACGGAAGGGACCGTCACGATCGAGGGCAAGTCGGTTGCACAGTCTCAGAACAAATTAGCGTTTGTCTTCCAAGAATCCGCCTTGCTCCCCTGGAGAACCGTTTGGCAGAACGTCCGCCTGCCGTGGGAACTGCGTCGAGGACTCGGTGCAGGGGAACTGCAAAGCCGACTCGAATGCGTCCTGGAACTCGTCGGGTTCAAACCTGCCGATTGGAACAAGAAGCCCCATCAGCTTTCAGGGGGCATGAAGATGCGAGCCTCGATCGCTCGGGCTCTGATCACCCAACCCGATATCCTGCTGCTCGATGAGCCCTTTGCGGCTCTCGATGACATGCTCAGGTCCAAGCTCAACGACCTGCTCTTGAAGATCGTTGAACAAACTCAAACAACCATGCTCTTTGTGACGCACAACATCTCCGAAGCCATCTACTTGAGCCATTCGATCGCCGTGTTCAGCCACGGCAGAATCGGCGAGCGCATCGAAGTCGACCTGCCGTTTCCAAGGACCGCTGCGGTAAGAAGCTCACCGGAGTTTGCGGCCATGTATGGACGAGTTAGCCAGTCGCTCGCAAGGAACGCATCGGTATGAACAAATCAGCTTTATGGATTCGAATCGCCGCCCCGATCGGTGTGTTGGTGGCCGTCGCGATCCTTTGGCACTTGGCCGTCGATTGGTTCAAGCTTCCAGCGGTCCTGCTACCAAAACCTCAGCGGGTACTCCAAGCGATCTGGACCGAGCGAGCCAAACTGCTCAATGGAGCCTGGGTGACCTTCCAGGCGTCGGCATTGGGGCTCTTGGCAAGCACCCTCATCGGTTCGTTCGTCGCGATCCTGTTCAGTCAATCCTCATGGATCCGAACCGCGCTGTATCCGTATGTGATCTTTCTTCAGACCGTTCCAATCGTTGCGATCGCCCCCCTATTGATCGTCTGGAGCGGTGCAGAGTTTCGGACCGTCGTGCTCGTCTCATGCATCATCAGCATCTTTCCAATCATTTCGAATGTCACCAGCGGACTGCTTTCGATCGACCAAAACCACCTGGATCTTTTCCGGCTCCAAGGAGCTTCCAGATGGCAAACGCTCCTGAAACTGCGGATACCCTCGGCCGTTGGATCGCTGGTCCAAGGCCTGCGGATCAGCTGCGGACTTTCGGTCATCGGAGCGATCGTCGGGGAGCTTTTTGTTGGGAATTCCGGTGCTAGCGACGGCCTCGGGGCCCTGATGAACGCCATGCAAGCGAACTTAAAAACCGCGGAGCTTATCGGGGCGATCATCGCTTGCACGATTCTCGGAATCCTCTTGTTTCTTGCTGTCGAAGCCCTCAACCGCTGGGTCTTGAGGCGTTGGACAATCGACACAGGATTTGAATCCGACCGCTGAGTCATCCACCCACGTTGCAAATCCATCGGCTATACTCTTGGAATGGATCTTGCCAAAGATCCTCCCACCACCATCTTGGTAGAAACCCCAACGACATGACACTAGCCTGGGATCGGCTTATTCCAATTCTTCGTTCGCACCAGCGCTTTGTATTGACAAGCCACATCCGGCCCGATTGCGATGCCATCGGAAGCGAGATCGGGATGGCAGGGGTACTCGAAGGAATGGGAAAACAAGTCATGATCGTCAACGGTCATCCGACTCCCTCGACACTCTCGTTTTTGGATCCCAAACAGAATATTCGGGTCCTGGGCGAAAGCATCGATCTCGAAGAGGTTACCGGCGATTGCTTGATCGTTCTCGATACCAGCGCATGGGCACAGCTCGGGCCTATGGCCGAAGCCCTACGCAGGTTCCCAGGACGCAAACTGGTGATCGACCACCATGTCGGCGAGGATGATCTTGGGACCGAATTCTTCAAAGACTCCAATGCCGAAGCCACCGGGCACTTAGTCACCCTGTGCGCCAAGCAAGCCGGAGTGCCAATCACCAAATCGATGGCAAACGCTCTGTACGCAGCCATCGCAACCGACACCGGTTGGTTCCGATTCGCTTCAACCACCAGCGATACCTACCGGGTGATCGCTGAATTGGTCGAACATGGCGCCTCGCCATCGACAATCTACGGAGACCTCTACGAGCGGGACACGATTGGCCGAGTTCGCCTGCGAGGCAGAATCCTGGCTCGCGCGACGGTCGAGTGCAATGGACAACTCGTGCACACCTACGTCCGCAAAGAGGATTTTTCCGAATCAGGAGCCTTGCCCAGCGATACCGAGGATGCAATCAATCTAACGTTGGCCGTCGAGGGGACCAAGGTGGCGGTGATCTTCATCGAGCAACTAAAAGGTGGCTTCAAAATCAGCTTCCGCTCCCGTTGCCACGTCGATTGCAACGAACTGGCTCGGCAATTCGGCGGCGGTGGACACCGAGCCGCCGCAGGCGCTTTCCTCGACGGGGAGTTCGGCGAAGTTCAAACGCGGGTCCTGCAGAGCGTCCGGGCCGCGGTCGCCAAAGATCGGTAGTCCTGACCCGATTTCGGCGGACATTCGCTCAACCCACCCAGGCGAACCCCCGAGCCTGCGCGTTAAATCTTACCCAGTCGCCTTGAATTGCCTAGCTTTTGGTTTATCCTCAATGGAACCAAACGGCGAACAGGTTCGTCGGAGGACTAGGTTCATTGATCGCATGAGCAACATTGAGTAAAGGAGCGACCAGGAGATGATCAAGAGGCTATTGTTGGCGGCACTCGCCGCTTGTAACGCAGGATTGCTAGGAGGCTACGCACTTGCCGGCCACGGCTCGAGCGGTGGGTACGGGTCCAGCGGTGGCTACGGCTCGAGCGGAAACTACGTCATTTCGCATGGCTCCTCTGGAGGCTCCTCCGGTGGATACGTCGGTCCAATCCGCCGTCTGCACAACGCTGTCCATACGCATTTGGCGGCCAAGCATGCTCGGCACGTGGCTCGTTGGAGCTCGAGTCACGGCAGCTCCGGCGGTTATGGCTCAAGTGGCTACGGATCTTCGGGTGGCTACGGATCCTCAGGCTCCTATCGCGTCAGCAGCTACAGCTACGGTTCCTCAGGTGGCGGCTCCTCAGGTGGCGGCTCTTCAGGTGGCAGCTACTACGGATCTGGCTCCTCGGGTGGTGGATCCTCCGGTAGCTACTACGGCACATCCAGCAGCTACATTCCCTCCTACGAATACGGTGCATCAGACAGCGGCTACAGCGTTCCGATCCAATCGAACAACGACAGCTACATCGGCGGCCAAACCTTCTCAGCCAGCCGAGCTTGGAACTCCAAGCCAACGATCGCCAGCAGCGAAGTCCAACTGACTGTCGATGTTCCGTTGAACGCCAAAGTCTTCGTCAACGGAAACGCCACCAAGTCGACTGGAACCTCACGCAGCTTCATCAGCAAAGATCTAAGCCCTAGCGAAGCTTACCGATTCGAGGTCCAAGCCGTTTACGAAGTCGATGGCAAGGAAGTTAGCCAGACCAAGACAGTGATTGCCAAGGCCGGTAGCTCCGAATCCGTAGTCTTCGACCCATCGGCTAGCGATGACCCCGTCGAGACCACACTGACCTTGAACGTTCCAGAAGGTGCAACCGTCGTCCTTGCAAACAACACGACCAAGAGCGATGGTAGCATGCGACTGTATCGCACCAAGCAATTGAAGGTCGGTGAAGCTTGGGACGATTACAAAATCCAAGTCACCCACAACGGTGTGACCAAGGAAAAGACGATCCGACTCATCGGCGGCGACAAGCTCGAAATGAGCTTCAACTTTGCCGACATCCAAGCCAACAAACTGGCTTCGGTCGAGTAAGTCTCCGGCCCATCGGGCGAGATCTTCCGTACCCCGTCGGGTTTTTATGCTCGACGGGGTTTTTTTATGACTGTTTGGCCCAACTTCCGTTCAAGTGGGCTAGGAAATCCGATACACTTATGCCAGAGCCGGTTTTCGATTCTTTTGAAGCGTCGAGTTTTCCAAGTTGCTTATCGGAGATTTCTGCCGTGGAAATGCTACAGCCCCCTTCTTCGCAACAATATAGCTTGCCCAACCGCACCCGCTTTGACCGAACCTTCTGGATCGGTCTAGCCTCGGGTGTTGCCCTTTGCACCTTGCTCGCCGCTGGACTCACGGCTTGCTTCTTCGCTGGTACGCCCGCTTTTGTGGTTCGTCGTCTTCTCC
>CAILTZ010000764.1 GCA_903837255.1 uncultured Pirellula sp.
GCACCATCGCCGGCATGCGAAAGCGGCTAGCGCGCGACAACCACTTGTTCTCAGGATCCTTGGCCCGATTCTCCAAAGTCGATCGGCTCGTTTGACGATACGTGGAGCTCAGTAGCACGCTGCGCTGAAGCCGTTTGGTATCCCAGCCGTCTTGTCGGTACTCGACGGCCAGGTAATCCAGAAGTGGACCGTGGACCGGATACTCGCTTTGAACCCCAAAGTCCTCGGCGGTTTTGATCAGGCCTATTCCGAAGAAATGTTGCCAGATACGGTTGACCGCGACGCGCGATGTGAGCGGATGCTCGGGAGAGATCAGCCACTGTGCAAGGCCCAGCCGATTGCGAGGCGCCCCCTCGGGAAGCTTGGGCAAAAACGCGGGCGTATCGAACGCCACCTCATCGCGGGGCTTGAGATATTCACCTCGCTCGAGCATCTGTGTTTTGCGTCCCTGCGCATCGCTCATGATCATTGGACGCGGGATCTGGTCGGCCCGATAAGCGTTCAATTCATTGCGCACACCTTGCTGAGCAGCTAAAGGTGGGATCTTGCTCGACAGATTGCCAAGCACCTTTTCGTCGAAGTGTTTGCGCAGCGACGGCTCGAGGTTCTTCTTCTCCTCTTCACTACGCTCCCCTTCGGCTTTGCCTAAGACAGCCGCTAGGGCTTCGGGCAACCCTGAAGTGCTCGGCGTGACATTCAGTCGCCAACCGTTGTAGGATGCATCGATCAGGGGCTGAGCTTCTTTTTGAAGCCCCGCGATTCGGGCTTCAAACTCCTCGATCCGCTTTTTGTTTTCTTCGGTGGGGAGTTCGAGCAAGGGAGGTGCGACGCGAATGCGGCTCGAGAAGTACTGTGGAACACCGCTTTCTGGAACCCGATTGAATGCATCCATGAGCGAGTAATAGTCTCGCATCGTGATCGGATCGTACTTGTGATCGTGGCACTGAGCACAGGCCATCGTCAGCCCCAGCCAAGTCGTGGCCGTCGTATCGATCCTGTCAAAGAGAATCACAAATCGCTGCTCCTCGGCAATCGCACCACCCTCGCCGTTGAGCAAGTGATTGCGGTTAAATCCACTGGCGATCTTTTGGTCGACGGTTGCATCAGGGAGCAAATCACCTGCCAGTTGCCAAAGAGTGAATTGGTCGAAAGGCATGTTTTCATTCAGGGCCCGAACGACCCAATCCCGCCAGAGCCACTGCCAGGTATCACCGTCTTGCTGAAAGCCATTGCTGTCGGCATAGCGAGCCGTATCTAGCCAGGAAAGGGACATCCGCTCGCCGTAGGCCGGATCGGCAAGGAGCTGATCGACCAGGCGCTCGTAAGCCATGGGGTCTGTGTCGTTGGCAAAACGATCAACGGCTTGGGGTTCGGGTGGCAGGCCGACGAGGTCTGCATACAACCGCTTGATGAGCGTCCGACGGTCGGCCGGCTCGCTGGGCACGAGCCCCTGCTGCTGATGGCCTTGTGCGATAAACGCGTCGAGCGGTTCTTTGGCCCAACCGACCAGTGGTTGCGGAGCCTCTGACGCGATGCTTGGTACCGAGGGCCTGCTGGGTGCCTCAAACGACCAATGCTTGCTGTATGGAGCACCTGCGGCTATCCAGCGCTTGAGCAAATCTTTTTGCGTGTCGCTCAAGCGTCGATTGGATTTCGGCGGAGGCATCAGCGTATCTGCGTCCGTCGAGTCGATGCGGGCGATCAGCTCGCTTGCGCCCAGATCCCCTGGTGCGATCGCATGGCCTTCGATCGCCGCGTCGCGCTGATCGAGCCTCAGATCGGCTTGGCGTTTGTTGGGGTCTTGGCCGTGGCAGTAAAAGCAATTCTCCGAGAGGATCGGACGGATATCCCGATTGAAGTCGATCTCAGGAGTGGCTTGCGTAGTGGGTGCTTGCGCAGGGGTGTCTTGGGCTCGGAGATTCGTCTCGGTGAGAATAGGCTCGGTGCTCAGGACTGCTAGCAAAGCCGCACACAGGATCGCCAGAGGACGTTTTGGTGGGATGGTCTGCATAGGAGCAACGATTCAGGGGGCTAGCGGAAGGGATCTTTTGCAAGACCCACTACCGGATTGTTGGATTTCTTGGGTTTCATTATGGCTGGCGAGCCAAGTGGGGGCAATTGCTTCCGGGTGGGATAATCGGCAATCCCGTCAAGGTTTTACTCATTGGACTATCCGGTAAAGCTTTGAAACGCTGGACTGGGCTTAGGGGCCGGTCGATCTTCCAAGCGTGCCGCAGGTAAATCCCTTGTTCCTCGTTTATTCTGGAGCGCTGTACCGTGCCGCGGTTGTCGCTGATCGTTCCATTTCAATGCGATTCCCAGGCATTGGAAAACACGTTGGTCTCGGTTCTGGAAGTCCGTACTTCAGACCACGAATTGCTCATCGTTCATCGGGGTGAGTATCAAGACCCGTATGGACTTGGGGGTGACGAAGCGAGCGTCGTCGAGACGTCCTCGTCGGCCTCTCTTGCCCAGCAACTCAACGCCGCGGTCCAGAAAGCCACGGGGGATGTTGTCCAAGTCGTCTTGCCAGGGACCGTCTTAGAATCCGATTGGTGCGATGACGCATTGGCGGCGTTCGACGAACTGGATGTCGACATGATCGCCCTTGGTGTCACCACATCGACTTCGAGCGATGTGCAGTATGGATATGATTCCGACGCAATGCCCCAGCGTCGATTCTCGACCGAGGCATCGAAGATCGCCGGCCCGTTGCTTGCAGGCACGATGGTCCGTCGCAGCGCGATCCGCTGCCTGGGTGGATGGAACACCAGGATCCCAAGCGATCTGATCGATTTTGAAATGAGCTTGATGGCCAAGGTCCTCGATTTGCAAGTCGGGGTGGTCGAAGGTGGCTTGGTCCGTTGCCAAGAGCCCCGGCCGATGGTTCTCTCCCATTACGAACTCGGCCGATCGATCGGTCAACTCGCATGCGCGTTTAGCGAAGTTCCCGATTCAGCGATTGTTGTCGAACCGCTCGTCAGGCGGCTTGGGCATCTGGCCAGCGGCTTGGTGAATCCCAAGCTTGCTGCTGAGCGCCTGGGATGGGTCTTGGGGGTTCGAGATCGCAGTTGGGCAGAACCTATCGCTGGTAGGATTGCAGCTACGAAAAAAGCCTTGGCAGATCGGCAGGCGGCTTGGGAAAATCAACCCGCAGTTCTACCCAATTCGGGGTTCCCGCGATCGGATCGGGATTCTGTCCGCAAGGCAGCCTAACGGCACCCCTTTGGAATTCGCCAACCCGAATCTGGCCAATCTGGGGGGCTTAGGATATCATCACTCGGGGAACCGACTCGGGTATCACAGATCGATGGTCTCGCGTCGAGTTTAGCCGCGTCGAGTTCAATTCGGTACAACTGAACTTTGGATCATCATCAATGACTACACGCAAGGTACGCGTCGGGATCGTCGGCGCTTCGGGATACACTGCACTCGAGGCGATCGAGTGGCTGATCGATCATCCGCATGTCCAGATCGTGGCAGCTACGAGTCGCCAGGCCGACGGGAGCATGCTTGCTGACATGCATCCATCGCTGCTGCGACGCATTCGACTGCCGGTCGAGGACTTGAATTCCAAACAGATTGCGGAGCGCTGCGATGTGGCGATGACGTGCCTGCCGCATGGAGCTTCGGCCCACATCATCATGGAGCTTCTTGCCGCTGGATGCCGCGTGATCGATCTTTCGGCAGACTACCGATTGAGCACACCGGAGCTGTACCAAAAGTGGTACGGAGAAGCCCACCCGGACCCGAGCCGCTTGGGCTCGACCCCTTACGGATTGCCTGAACTCTTTGCCGACCAGTTGGCCGATGCCTCATTGGTTGCCAACCCAGGTTGCTATCCAACCTCGGCGATCCTGCCCCTGTCGCCACTGCTCAAAGAGGGTTTGATTTCGCCCAAGGACATTGTCGTCGATAGCAAATCGGGGGTCAGCGGCGCGGGTCGCACACCCAAGCTCGGGAATCTCTACTGCGAAGTCAACGAATCGATCAGTGCTTATTCGGTTGGCAACCATCGGCACCAACCCGAGATCGTCGACATTGTGCATCGCTTCAGCGGCGTAGAGCCCGAGGTGATCTTCACGCCACACTTAACTCCGATGGAGCGAGGGATTCTTTCGACGATCTACGTCCATGCGTCCCCAGGGGTAACGGCCAATCAAATCCGCGAATGTTTAAGTGGGTACTATCCGGCAGACGGGTTCGTTCGAGTTGTATCGCATCTGCCTGCAACAAAGTATGTTGCAAGGACCAATTATGTCGACATCGCCGTCCGAGAGAACGGGCCTCGGATCATCCTCCTGAGCGCCATCGACAACTTGGTCAAAGGTGCCAGCGGGGCGGCCGTGCAGAACCTCAATCACATGTTTGGTTTCGAGCCAACGACAGGTTTAAAGTGACCGAGAGTGACTGAGCAGGACCATCGCGGACGACTTGCAACACTAGCGATAGGTTTACTGGTCGTTGGGTCGATAGGTCCAGCCCTTGGTAGCATCTACGGATATCGGCAACCCGTACTCCATGCCCTCCTGGACTCGATCTACGCTCTGTGCATGGACGCTGGGATGATCTGGGCGGCGATGCAAGGCTCGGGCCGAATGCGCCAGACGCTATCGGGCCTAGGCTTTGTATCGGTGTTGGCTGTCGTCGGAATCGTCGTTTCGCAGTATCCGTATGGCATCCGCCCTGAAGTCCTACTGGAAATCGATTTGCCCGCAACCTTTCTGGATTTGATGAGCATGGTTTCATTGCTGAAAATGGCAAGCCTGTTAACGGGTATCGAGATCATCGACCGCGTCGATCAAGGCACTGCACCGAAGTCAGGCTGGACCATCGCTCGATGGATGTGGCTATTGATTGCCATCGCCGTCTTTGTGCAAACCTCGATGGTGCGAGCCCGCTGGTATTCGGAGTATACGTCCATCTTCCCTGGAGACCTCGCCACCCGTGGATTCAAGAGGTCCTATTCGCTTGCATCCGTCCCAAACGTGTTTGCCGTTTTCTTGATCACACAACTGAGTCAATCCGCCGTGTCGTTGCTTTTGGCGGGTTGGCTGTTTTCTGGCCGTCGTTGGCGATTGTGGCTGATTCCGGTCGTTGGATTGCTGGTTTACGCTGTGAAACTTCTTTGTGTGCATCTGGCTTTCAATGTTTTGGATTCAGGGGCTTTGCTCAATATCCTTCCTCTCATGAGCCTCGATATGGCTCTAAACGAGACCTCCGGACTGCTGCCGGCTGCGGCTTGGTTGACCTCGCTTGGCCATATCGCCTTGGCCTGGTTGGTCGTGTGGGTGGGCTGCCGCTGGGACAACCGCCAGCTGCAACCCTAATTCTCTCGCAACCTCTTGCATGGCAAGGGCTTGTGGCATTTTCTTTGCCACCTGCCAGGTTTCAAAAGCCTTGGCGAACACTGTTTCTTACCAGAAATTAACCGATTCGTTTCGGCGAACTCTCCGAGAACACCTTGTCAGCCTGTATTAATTCGGTAGATACTTTAAGGTGTCGAAAAGACACCTCGAAGCCATGTAAAGGGAACGAAAACCCTATTGGGCGTTTTTGCCTAGCTTTATCGGCTTTGCCAAGCCAGCAAAAAGCACGGGGCTTCGAAACCAAAATCCGAAAACACTAGCACAAGGGGTTGGACGGATGAGCAAGGAAAGTTCGCAAGCGACTTACAACAAGTTGGAGCTTCTGAAGCTGATGTACCTAAGCCGCGAGGGGGACCGGCGCGAAGGGGTGCTTTTGCGGCAGGGCAAAGGTTGGTTCCAGGTCGCCGGCATGGGGCACGAGAGCTTGGCCGTCATCGCCATGCAACTCAAGCAGGACGACTATCTGTTCCCCTACTACCGCGACCGCGCGATGATGTTGGCCAAAGGGATGACCAACGGCGAGCTGGCTCGGGCGTACTTTGCCAAGCGGCATACCTCTAGCGGAGGTCGTCAGATGCCAGGCCATCCGAGTTCGCGCGAGAAGAACATTTGGAGTGTCCCGACTCCGACGGCCAGCAACCTGCTACCGGCCTGCGGGGCTGCTTGGGGAATGCAGATGCAAGGCACCTCGGGAGTCGTGGTTGCCACGACTGGGGATGCCGCCAGTCGCCAAGGTGAGTTCTATGAAGCCGTTGCGTTTGCGACCGAGCGCAAGTTGCCGGTGGTCTTCATCGTCGAAGACAACCGATACGGCATCAGCACCAACACCGACAAGTTCAATCCGTTCAAGTTAGGGATCTTTAGCAAACAGATTGGGTTGGTGCATGTCGATGGCCGGCATCCGGACAACGTTTGGGTTTCGGCCTGCGAGGCGATCGATCGGGCGCGCGATGGCTATGGCCCATCGGTATTGGTATGCGAAGTCGACCGGCTCTGCAGCCACACCAGCAGCGACGACCATCGGGTCTATCGGCCACCGGCCGAGATCTCCGAGATGATGGAGCGAGACCCGATCAACACCGTCGCCGAGGAGTTGATCGAAGCGGGCGAGCTGAGCTGGCATGCCTGGGAAGAAATTCGTCATCAGATCGATCAACAGGTCGACGAGGAGTACCGCTTAGCGGAGCTTGAACCGGATCCGAAGGCCGACGAACTGATGGACGAACTCTTTGGGCCCGAGCCTACAGCGGCCGTGCCACCCATCGAGGCCGGTCGCAAGTGGCGGATGGTCGATGCGGTCAACGAGGTGTTTCGAGAGGGGCTCAAGCAAGACCGTCGCTACGTCTTTTTCGGCGAAGACATCGAGGATCCCAAGGGCGGGGTGTTTCGTTTGACGGCTGGTCTATCGACTCAATTTCCCGATCGAGTCTACAACTCGCCACTTGCCGAAGCCACGATCGCAGGGGTGGCCGTCGGGCTGGCTTGCTATGGCATGCTACCGGTTTTCGAGCTTCAGTTCGTCGATTTCTCAGGGCCAGCTTGGTCGCAGATCACTCAGAACATGTCGACGATCCGCTGGCGAACGTTTGGTCAGTGGAAATGCCCAGTGGTGATCTACTCGCCGTATGGAGCTTATCTGCCCGGTGGTTCGATCTGGCACAGCCAGGCCAATGAAGCAAGCTTTGCCCATATCCCTGGCCTACGGGTTGTCGTGCCCAGCACGCCTGAGGATGCAGCCGGCTTGATGTGGACGTCGATGCAAAGCGAAGATCCGACGATTTATCTAATACCCAAGCACTTGTTCCGTCAGCAGATGGATGTACCGGCAAAGATCGAGCCAACTCCGTTTGGCAAGGCCCGCTTGAGACGACCCGGGCGGGACGTCACACTCGTGTCCTGGGGCAACTGCATCGAGCAATCGATGGAAGCAGCTAGTAAACTCGATGGCCAAGTCTCCGTCGAGGTCATCGACCTGCGATCGATCATTCCGTGGGACTTTCCTGCCATCGCCAAATCGCTTGAAAAGACTGGGCGATTGGTGGTCGTCCAGGAAGACGCCCAGTCGTGCAGTGTCGGCCAGATGATCATCGCCAAGATCACTTCCACTTCCGAGACATTCTCCACACTGCTGAGTCCACCTCAGCTTGTTTCTCGCGGCGATGTGCATATCGGTTATAACCCGGTCTACGAATACGCCGCTCTTCCCGACACACAGCGCGTCGTCTCGGCCATTCGCAAGACCATGGAGGATTGATTCATATGCCCATCGTATCGATTCGCATTCCCCAGATGGGTGAGGGTTTGCAAGAAGCTCTATTGGTACAGTTCCTCAAGCAGCCCGGCGACACAGTCCGTCGCGATGAAGCCATCTACGTGATGGAGACCGACAAGGCAACGACCGATGTGGAGTCCCCTTATGCCGGTCGATTGGTCGAGTGGCTCGTCAAGGAAGGGACCGTATTGCCGATCGGAACCCAAGTCGCCACGATGGAGGTCCAAGACTCGGTCTCGGATACCCCTACGCCTAGTCATCTCGGAACAGACCATAGCTCTACGGGCCATTGCTCTACGGGCCATAGCTCTTTGGGCCACAGCTCGTTGGGCAAGGAAGTAGCCCAGAGTGCCCAGGGGCTGGATTTGGATTTGGATTTGGACGAGGATTCAGCCAACTCAAGTGGATCGATTTCCATTCCGCCTAGGACTCGCAAGCTGCTCAAGGAAAAAGGGCTGCTCGATATCGCAGCGAGCATCCCACGGCGTGGCAATAAGCTCATGCCCGAGGATGTCGAGCGCTATATGGAGTCCCAAACCCAGAGCGCATCGAGCCCCGAGGTTTCGCATGACCTCTACGACGAAGCTCCGGTGTCCAAGCAGCAGATCACCTTAAACTATCGACTGCACCGAAGTGTTCAGACGACAGTCCCGGTGACTTTGGTTTGCGAAATCGATTGGACTGCCCTGCACAGCGCGCGTAGGCAGATCAAGGAATCCTCAGGAAAGCAAACCGGTTTTGCGATGATGCTATGGTGCGTCGTGCAAGCTCTGGCCAAGCATCCGCGATTCCGCACGAGCCTTGTCGGGGACTCGACCGTCTACCGAACCTACAAGCACGTCAATCTTGGGGTGGCCGTCGCGCTGCCAGAAGATTCCTTGGTAACCGCTGCGATCCACGGGGCGGACCAAATGACTCGCGACGTGTTCTTTCAAACATTGGCCCAAAAAATCGAATTGGCCAGGCAGGGGGTCGATCAAGCCGACCCGTCGATCACCATGAGCGTATCGAATATCGGTACCGCGAGCATGCGTCTGGGCATTCCCGCGATCGTTTCACCGGCGGTTGCTACCTTGGCCCTCGGAGAGGTCTTCGATGCGCCGGTTCCCAAGGGGGACGGTTTTGCATTCCAAAAACGGGCCTTGCTCACGTTGGCCTTCGACCACCGGATCATCAACGGTGTGGGTGCAGCAGCGTTCATGAACGATCTGAAGGACCTCATTCAACGCTTCGAGCTCTAATGCGGTTTGGCTAGGCCGGGATCTTTAGCAAGATCCACTGCGGTTTGGCTTTGATTTTCTCCCAAGATTGATAGGATAGATCCGACTTATTCGAACCCTGTCCTAAGATCCCAAAACCAATCATGAACGCGCAATTCCTTGAACATCTCGCTAACGCCAACCAATCGATGCGCGAGGCGGGAACTTTCAAACGCGAACGGGTCATCGACTCGGCCCAAGGCACCCTGGTCACCCTGGCAGACGGTAAAGAGTACCTGAACCTCTGCGCCAATAACTACCTAGGACTCGCACAGCACCCATCCGTGCGCCAAGCTGCCGACGATGGCTTAGCACGATGGGGCTATGGGATGGCCAGCGTGCGGTTCATCTGCGGCACTCAAACGATCCATAAGCAACTCGAAGACCAACTGAGCCATTTCCTGGGCTTCGAGGATACGATCCTCTACAACTCCTGCTGGGATGCCAACGGCGGGCTCTTTGAAACCATCCTCGGTCCCGAGGACGCCATCATCTCCGATGAGCTCAACCATGCGAGCATCATCGATGGGATCCGTTTGTGCAAAGCCCAACGATTTCGATACAAGAACAACTCGATGGAGGATCTCAGAGCCAAGCTACAGGAGGCCAAGTCGGCTCGATTTCGCTTGATCGCCACCGACGGCGTGTTCTCGATGGATGGCACCATCGCCGATCTGGCGTCGGTCTGCCAACTGGCCGACGAGTACGACGCACTGGTCATGGTCGACGATTCGCATGCCGTCGGGTTCGTTGGACCCAAAGGTCGCGGTTCCCACGAACACTGTGGCGTGAACGATCGGATCGACATCATGACCGGCACGCTCGGAAAAGCCTTAGGGGGTGCCTCGGGTGGCTATACCTCCGGCAGAGCCGAGATGGTCGAGCTGCTGCGCCAGCGATCGCGGACGTATCTGTTTTCCAACACGATCGCACCTCCGGTGGTCGCAGGTGCAATCCGCGCCCTGGAACTCTTGCAGGAATCGACCGAACTGCGGGACCGTCTGGAATCCAACACGCAGTTCTTCCGAACTGAGATGAAGCGACGCGGGCTGAATATTCTCGACGGTCTCCACCCAATCGTTCCAGTGATGATCGGCGATGCTGCCCAGGCAGGCAAAGTCGCCCAAGCGATGCTTGCCGAAGGGATCTATGTGGTCGGATTTTCCTATCCGGTGGTGCCTCAGGGAAAAGCACGGATTCGCACGCAAGTCTCGGCAGCTCATAGCACCGATCAACTCGCTCATGCCGCCGCAGCCTTCGAACGCTCCATCCAACAAGCCTAGCAGGTGCTCTATGGATTCCGACCTCTGGAAGCTAGCCGGCTTGCAGTACCTCGAGCATCTTGAAAGGCTCGGGATCAGGCATTTGCCAAGGCCGCATGCGAACCTCCCAGAACTCCTGGTCGACTGGGTCCCCGGCGATAGGGGCCCCGGCGATCGGGTCCCCGGCGATCGGGTTATTGTCGATAGGGGCCAGACTACCGCGAAGGCAGTGCCTAGCGCCCCGACAACCAAGATCGCTCAGGAAGCTCCGAGCCCTGTCGCACCTGCACCCAAGAAGCCGACCGGTCCTCCGGTCGAGTCGCCTTGGTCAACCCCACCGAAGGCCGCCGAGCAGAGAACCGCCGCGCTGGGTGAACTCAAGCTCAAGGTCGAGGCTTGCCGCCTTTGCTCGGACTTGGCCTGCCGGCGCCAACAAACGGTCTTTGGGGTAGGTCCGGTAACGACCCGTTTTGTGATGATTGGAGAGGCTCCCGGGGCAGAGGAAGATCGTCTTGGAGAACCCTTTGTCGGTCCGGCAGGGCAGTTGCTCGATAAGATTCTTCTAGCCACCGGAATCCCGCGCGATCAAGTCTACATCCTCAACGCGCTCAAGTGTCGGCCACCGAACAATCGGGTTCCAAACGAGATCGAGTTGGAAAACTGTCGGCCGTTCTTTGAGGCACAGCTAGAGATCCTGCAACCCGATTACATCATCTGCTGGGGAGCTACGGCTGTCCGATCTGTACTCAACACCACCGAATCGATCGGGCAGCTCCGAGGCCGATTCCACTGGTACAAAAAGGCCAAGGTGATTGTCACATATCACCCGTCTTATTTGCTCCGAGCCCCCGAGGCCAAGAAGCTCACGTGGGACGATATGCAGATGCTTATGCGCGAACTTGGGACGCTAAAAGCTTGAGCCTTTCGATGCAATCAGACTCAGGAAACACAAGCATCGAGTACTCGCGCGACGTTAGCCACTGAGCTTCGTGCGCTCGTCGCTGGGCGGATTGCAACTGAACGTGTTGCTTTTGAACGATTGGCGCGACCGCTTGGCCAATGCGAGCCTTGAGATCTTTCATCTGCCGATGCCAGAGTTTCTTGGCCCCCCTCGGGGGGATGGCAGCAAGAAGCTCAGCGTGCTGCTGTGCAAGCAGCCTATGCTGCTGATCTTTGGGGATCAAAAAAGTTTCTGGTGCGGATCTTGCTGCACGTGCCTGTTTCGTCAGCGCACTGAGTTCCTCTTCGGCCACTTGGACTCCTCGTCGCAGGTGGCTCGGCAGCGGCAACTGGAGCGTCGCGGTGGCAATGGCGTATCGAGGTGGCTCGATATGCAACAGGCCTCGGATGATCTCGTCGGTTAGCCGGTCGTAGATCCCACCACCGATTCCATGGACAAAGCCGTCGGCAATGAAACATCTCAGAAACAGAGTCGTCATCAGCGCCCGGGGGCGTATACACAGACCTCGATCCGATCCTTGTTCGAAAGCGGTTTGCAAGGCACCTGTCTGAGCCTCGAGGCGCAAGGTCCAGGCGAATTCCTCGGGGCGGACTCCAGATCCCAATTCCCAGGTTTTTGCATCGGATCGAACCCACATTCGGTTTCGACCTGCATCGCCTGATTGATACAACCAAAACGGCAGTTCGATCCAGTCGGAGATTCTCCCAAGGTGCGCTACGGGCTGACCTGGATTGGTGATTTTTTCACGCTCGCGATAAGCATCCAGCGCGGAGTTGTAGGTATCGTTCAGCCCAGCGGCATGGCTTATGCAGTGCTCGACGAACTCAAACCAAGCCCCGGTCTGACAGATCTGGCTCATGGGCAAATCGATGTTGCCCAGATGGTGCTCGTTTTCCATTTTATGGCGAGCTTGTGAGAGGGCCACGGCAGCGTCGAGGTCAGCATCGAGCTTGCTCATAACTTGAAAATAGTTTCGGGCCATCGGAACGGGCAAGCCGAGAGAATCGGCGGCTGTTTCGATTTCGCGAATAAAAGGCTCGACGCGATCAGGATCAATTCGGTAACTGTGCCAGGGACCGAGCGAGAGGCTCGATGGATTTTGTTTTTGGATAGGAAGTTTGCAAGGACCGACGGCGAGGTTGTCCGAGTTGGGGTCGGGGCGATAGGGAAGTCGGATCGAGAGCGATTTGGGCAAGTCATGATCGATGATCACATGCAGCCCGACTGCTGGCGAATCGTGCTTGGACAGCTCTTTGGCGGTCGCATCGATCAAGAAATTTTTGTACCAGACGCCTGGATGAAAGGCCTCTGGTTGATGGCCGCCGACGATCCAAAGCATTGAGGGTTCGATGAGTGGCTCGGAGGTGTAGAGGCGAGCATAGGCTTTGGCGGCCGAGGCGACTTGGCTACGGGCACGGTTGCGGAGCTTGAGAATCCAATCGGGGATGGAATCACGTTTCCAGGAGTGCCGATTGGCTAGGACTTGGGCGCAGAGTTGTCCGTGGGCCGGAATGCACAGGTCTTGGTTATCGCTGCGCGGCGTGCGGATGGGGGCTTGGTAGGTCTGAGCGTGGTCCGTCACACAAGCGACCGATCTGGTCACGAGCAGCACTCGATGCCGCAGCCGGCCGGGTAGATATCTGGGAGCTCAAAGCCACGAGCCCTCATGGCTTGGATGCTCTCGTCGATGACCTGGTTGTAGTGCTTGAGCCGGACTCCACCGTCGTCCATCGCACCGCCAAAGGAACGGGCCAGATCCAGATAGATCAGCGGAACGGGTATTTCGACAATGCTTAAGGAGAGCATCGCAGCTTGGGCCCAGAGTTCAAGCGGCATGGCGTAGCCCTCGACGCTGATGCGGAGCTGTTCGAGGGCCGAGACTCGGTAGGCTTTGAAGCCACAGAAGGCATCGGTCAGATTCCAGCCGAACAAGTCATTGATTCGTTTGGTGATGGTTCGGTTGATCAAAAGCCGTTCGGGAGGCGGGGGCAGAGAGTCCCCCTCGAAGGTTTTCAGGTACCTAGAGCCGGTTACGATATCGGCTTTCTGGCAAGCTTCGACGAACATCGGGATGCGTTGGGGTTGGTGTTGTCCGTCGCAATCGAGCGTCACCAAGACGTCATAACCCTCCTGAACGGCGTAATCGAACGCGGTTCTCAGGGCAGCTCCGTAGCCACGGTTTTGGCCGTGGTGAATGACGGTGATGTCCCGACGGTTTTTAAGAAGTTCCGTCGTGCCATCCTTGGATCCATCGTCAACGGCCAGAACGTCGGTGGCATAGCGAACGACCTCATCAAGCACACCGTTGACGTGCTTGACTTCGTTGTAAACCGGGATTGCGGCCAGCCAGCGAGACATAGGATTTACCGATCGAGAAGGGGGAGAAAGCACGCGTGCATTGTAGATGGGCGGCAAGCTAGGTCAACAATGATCCGTCTGAACGGTCGGATCAGTCCGCTCTGATGGGTAGCAAATGGCTAGGGCCTAGACAAGCATCAGCTTCGCCGATCCCAGGAGCTTGTTTGAGTTCCCGATTCAAATAAGGGTGATCGATGGAGGCGAGTTCTTGGATTTTTGGAAGTTTGAGCCACTGCACACTGCCGTCGCTGTAGAGGATATTCAGGCCCCGGGTGCCGTGGTGCTCGAAGTCTCTATCGCTCAGTGGCTGGTCGAGGTCGACCGGCCAGCGGTCACCGATCCAAGCCACCCGAGCCGGGGACTCGATCGATGGGGCTTGGTACTTGCCCTCGACGATCGAACCCATGTGGTAGGCGTAATCGCCACCGGCGAGCATTCGCCAAACAAAACGCTTGGACTCGGGGGCATCGACGTACTGTTGCGAGGTCGGGATGCTTACAAGCCAATTGGTTGACGATTCGTTCGGGCACTGCAACCATCGCTTGCTTTCGAGCAAGTCATTGTCTTGAAGGCGGATAGAGTAAACGCCGGCAAATGCCAGTGGGCCGGAGGGTTCGATCGCCGGGAGTCGATGACTGGGTTGGAACAGGGCAAAGGAGCTCAGAGCCGAGCCGAGGTTTCGAAGGTTCTCGGCGCACTCCTGCTGGCGAGCCGACTCACGCCATCGCAGGATGCCTGGCAGCGCAAACGACAAAACAACGATCCCTGCGGCCAGGGTCACGAGGCTATCGAGCCATGCCACCCGGTTGCTTGGGACCTCGGCTGCATAGGATTCGCAGACCGTGTATTGCGGGATAGGGTGCTCAGAGATCGCGGCCATGGTCTGTTCGATTAGTCCTGGCGGTGGACCGGTCAGTCCTGGCGGTGGCCCGAGTTCTGGATCAGCGCTGGGTTCATCGGCCAGGGGTTCGAGCATTGAACGCAGGTCTCGAAGCCGCTCGCGGAGCGACTCGCTGCGGGTCAAAAGCTCTTCTATTTCAGCGTTCTCTGGATCGGAGAGTCCGCCTAGGATGTAACCCAAGAGGGTTTCGTCGGAAGGTATTGGCTGTTGACCACTCATAACGTAGTAGCCGTGTGATCTGATTCGATTTGCGGCGGGTAAAAATCGACTTTGCGATATCGACTTTGCGATATCGACTTAGCTATCCTGATGCATACGCATCCAGATCTCGTTGAGTTTACGCATGGCGGTAAAAACTCGACTTTTCACGGTACCGACAGGAATATCGAGAATTTCGGCGATATCCGCGTACTTTAGACCTTGGTAAAAGGCCAATTGGATCAGTTGTTGGGTCGGTTCGCTGAGCTGACCGACGGCTTGGCGAACCTTGGCGCTGGTCTCGCTCCGCATCGCCAACTCATCGGGCGCTGGGCCATGGCTGGCCAATCGGCTGACCATCGCCTCGTCCGAATCGGCATGTTGGACGGTGCAATCCAAACTGGCCATTTGGTGGCGTTTGTTGCGCCGCATGAAGTCGATAGCCTTGTTGCTGGCGATGGCATAGAGCCAGGGCCTGAAGCGTTTTCCGGGTTCGAACTGATCGATGCGCAGATGGACGCTCAGGAAAGTCCCTTGAAAAACGTCTTCGGCATGCTGGGCGTTTCCAAGAAAACGCCTGAGAAACGTGTAGAGCTCCCGTTCGTAGCGCCGCATGAGGGCTTCAAAGTGCTCGGGCTGCCGGGCGTCGAGGTAGGCATCGACGAGTTGTTCGTCGGAGAGATCCGCAAAACCTTCGACGCGACCAGCAACATTGATTACACCGGCTGGGCTAGCTTCCATGGCTGTCGATTTGCGGTTCGCTGGCATGGTGTGTGTCGTTCCGTTGCTTGGAAGTTTTCGAAAGGGATCTCGAGGGATCGCAACCGGGGCGCTGGGCGGCTGAGATTGAAGCCAAACTGTGACGCTAGTTTATCGGCCCAGGGCCTTGGAAGTCAAAGACCGCCTTGGTCAATAGACAGTATTACCCGGAACAGGATAAGGAGTTTTCCTAAAAAACCGGCCAGCTAGGGCCGCAGTCCTGCGATCATTCTCCCGAACTCCTTGTCGAGCTTGTCGAGATCTGACCCAAAACTGTCCTGGAAATCCTCTAAGCGCTGCTTGGCATCCGAGGGGTTGCCCGGGGGTCGCTGCCTCAGTTTTTTCAGATAACTGACAAAGTCCTTGGGTTTTTTCTTGATCAGATAAAATGTCAGTCCCCAGGATTCACCATAAGCGGCTGCGGAAGTGTCCCCTTTGCGGAACCGGTCGTCTTGGGTCAGCAGGCTGGTGAGTGAATCGCCGGGTCGATCGCGGTAGTAGAACCGCAGCTGCTGAAGGTTGTACGCGTTGAGCCTGCCGGCACCAGCCCAACCGGTCGAACTTCGGGGGTCGGCCGACTCGAAGAATGTCGCGAGGCCTTCGCTGAGCCACAGCGGGTTGTCACCGAGCCGCGTTTGGAGTCCGGTGTTGAATGCGATTTGGTGGCAAGCTTCGTGCAGGATCGTGGCGATCTGGCGCTCGGCTTCGGGCCTCGAAAAGATCTCACCGAGCAGCTCTTCCCGCTGGAGTTTCACCCCAGCTGGCAGAACCCCTTCGATGCCTGTTAGGTCAAAGGTAGCCAAGCGATTGGTCGTTTGGGTGTAGTATCCAAACGTGTGCTCGGCACCTTGAAAGTCCCGTTTGGAGTACTCGACATAACCGTCCTTGTCCCGAAAGATCAAAGCCACGAGCGGGAATCGGGGGGCTTGGAGATCCAAACCTTTTTCTTTCCAAAACCGCATCAGTCCTTTGAACATCTTCTCGTAAAGATTGGCGTTCCAGCGAGCGTAGGTTTCGGAAGTGTCATAGCAGATGACAAAATGCTCGGTCGTGATCGACTTGGCCCCCGCAGGGAGCAGCCCCAGAGTTTTCTCAACGATTTCGTTGGTGCTAGTTGGCTTCATCGGCTCATCGAGCGAGACGATCTTGGCGATCGCCGTCGAGGGAGACAGCGCCACAAGCTCGCCGTCGGGGGTTTGGATCAGCATGCCATAACGAGGGTTTTGGGTGACCAGTTCACCGCGGAGGGCCCGACGCTCGGGGTCCTCGAAGAGGATCTCGATATGCTTGGCCGCAGCTGCTCCTTCTTGAGAGTTGCCGGTCTGGGCAGCTTTGTCGGGGTCTTGGGCACACGCGATTTCTGCCAAGGCAATGAGCCAGCAGACCCAGAAACAGCGTGCTGTGAACCCGTGTACTGAGAACCCATGCAATGGGCCAAACGCGATTGAAAGAGCCAGCCGGACCATGCCAGCCTCCTTGATGTTCTATGTTCCTGACAGTGGTTAGTCCTGGTCTGGGGATTTCTTCGGTGATGCGGCTTGCTTGCGAAATACCGCGACAATGTCCTCGACAGGCACCACGTAGAGCTGGTTATCGGGTTCGAAGTCCACAGGGATCGCGTTCTTGGGATGAAAAATGATCTTGTCGTACTGTCGAAGCGGCATGTCTTGGTCGTGCTCGACCTGACGGCTGATGGCAACGATTCTACCGGTGATGGTGGGGATTTCGGCTGCGTCGGGGAGCGCGATCCCGCCCTTGGTCTGCCGCTTGGGTTCATCCTTCAAAACCAGGACTCTGGCTCCTACCGGCTCGATCGTTTCGAACGTGTTTTTCTTGGTCATATCGACTTGAGCTTCAAACAAATGGAAAATCAGGCAACAGCTATCGGACGGCCCTATTATGGTGCGAATTAAAGTCCGCACAGGAGCCCCAGCGGGAA
>CAILTZ010000765.1 GCA_903837255.1 uncultured Pirellula sp.
GCACATACTTGCAATTCTCATCGCCTGGCTCGTTGGGCTGAAAATACTGAAAACTGTCGATATGATCGAGCCAAATGATTTCAGAGCTCGCCTCCTTGCGACATCGCCTGGCGATAGTCGTCATCGGACCATGGCGATGCCGATAGTAAAAAGCATAAGGAACTCTCGCGACGAGCGATCGACCAAAACGAGACACTTCGGCCAACCCAGAACGCTCTGGGACTACCACCGGCTCGACGCCAAAGGGGAGCCCAAGACCGAGAGCATCCCCGGCGGCGTCTTTGGTAAAAACGGGGAACACCACACGCGTCATGCAGTGCCTGGCGAAACTTTGCATCAAATGATAAGTGCGCAGTTTGCCCCCACTGTTGAGCGGCCAAGGCACACCGCTCGTCAGGCACGTTAGCCCCTTTAGGCCTTGAAATAACCGCTGATCAGCCACCAAGATACCCATCCGATCGCCAAGGTCGATAACACTGCTGCGGACAGACAAAGCCGTTTTGCTCGTTGAACCGCCACCTCCTTTTGAGGCCTAAACGCTTCCATCGTTGGCCATTGGCTTGGAAGTGAAACCCTTCGCAGACCTTGTTCTTTGAAGGCCTTGACCAAGCCATCGCGCTGCCAGCCGTAGTTGAGCAAGAGGACGACAGGCCGGCATAGCGATTTGGTCTCGAAACCATCGAGCGTCCGCATGACATACGCGTAGAACCACTCCGCCTTGTCCATCATGGCTTGACCCTCCTGCAGCGTTGCACAGAAACGGGCCGCGTAGGCTAGAACATGCCACTTGCGAATATCCTGGGCCGCCCAAGTTTCCGTTGGGTATTGAAGTTTCTCGGGTGTATCGAGAATGGGGCGTTCCTTTTGGACCATCCAGCGCGCATAGTGCATCAGGCTCGCGACGGCATACTGCAAGCTCGACTCCTGGCCTTTTGTTTGCTCCAGCACGTCGATCAGCCGACACAACGCTTGCAAGTACATGGTGTAAAACCAACGAAGCTCTGCGTTGAGCAGATCGAGCCGGTCTAAATTTTGCTCCGGATGAACGGTTCGACGCATCAAGGCAATGGCCATATCCAGGTACTTGCGATCTTCCGTCAGTTCGTACCCGGTTAGCAGCGCGAGCGTGGAGTTTGCAGATGCACGTCCTGGTCCATAGTAGCCATGCGAGCTACAAGTCGAGTAACCGGTCGGATGACTCGAGAGCCAGCGGAACGGTGTTCTCGAACCGTCCTCGATCCGAATGACATAATCGGCGGCGTTAATCGCGGCTTGGCGATACCGCGAATCTCCCGTGAGATAGTAGGCGTACATCCAACCAGTCGAGTAATTCTGCGAGGCTGCCGGTCCTCCCCCCTTGCCATAAACCTTTTTTAACTTCGCCCCAGTTTTACCGAGGCTGTCGAGATCTTTTCCGGACTCAAAATGGTTTTCTTGGAGCAAGGAACGGGGATAGCTTCGATGCGTTGCGGTATCGGCATCGGCGTAATGATAAGTATGCCAAAACAGCCCACCATTGTAGAGGAGTTTGTCTCGGTCGGTATGGTACGTATCGATATCCCAGGCATGGTTGGCCATCGCGACCATCTGTTCATGCCAACGTGGATCGCCGGTGCGCATGAACTGATAGAAGAACCCTTGGACGCAGTCATACTGGTTGTTGTAATGGGAGATCATCGGTGTGGGCCCCTTGTGATAGACCGCTTCGTGATCCCCGTACACGTCCCCGTAGTGTCGCCACCCGTACTCGTCAATCTTTTCTCGTTTGACGAAAAACGAATCGGGACCCTCGATCGCTTGTCGTACCAACTGCTCATAAAGAACTCCAGCGGAGTCCTCCAGCGGTCCGAGCGATTTCTCGAAGAAGATCCCGATGGATTCCAAATACTCCCGGTCGATCACCGCATACGGGTCGCTCAGGTATCCATCCAGAGGTAGCGATGCTGCAGGGGTATCGCCCAAATAGGCTGCGAGCTCAAAGGTCTTTTGCTCTCCCCCTTGGAGTTCATGTTCATAGCCGCTCTCTTTGGGCAGCAGGCCGACTTCGATCGTTTTGCCGTTTGCCCGAATCGCCATCGGGAAGTTCTGCCAGAAACGATTGCAGGCCACGGCCAGGGTGGTCCCATCGGATTCGATCGCGACGTAAGGCGTCGCGCGCTCGGCCGTGGATTGAGCCCCATCGACGCAGAGTCGATAGCCCCGAAAGGGCATCGGGATTTTTCGATTCCGGTCGATGTGGTTCGAGGAGTTCCAATTCTGGCCTCCGCTGGAGGCTTGGAACAACTCGATCGAGTCTCTGGCCGTTTTCAGATCGGAGTCGCAGGTTTCGCGGACCACCAATCCCGATCGGCTCGAGTCACCTTGCAACACCAACTTGAGGGTCAAGTCCTGGATATAGAAGGAACCTTGGTTCCCAAGATCCCAGTTGCCTCCTGGATGGTCGGCGGGGTTCGGGTTTCGGACGGTAATGGCAAGATCGATCTGGCCGGTGCACCAGAACTTACCGCTCAAGCGAAATTCGATCGGCAAGGGGAGAGTTTCGGATTTGAAATTGGATAAGGATTCAAACTGGATCCCGATTTCTCCTCGGCTGTCCGATCGATTCGAGGTTGCGTCAAAGGGGACTGCAGTGGTTCCCCACGGACCAGATATCTCAAGAACTGCCCTGAGAGAGGCGAATGCCCGGTTCTTTTGCGACCCTTGGATCTGAATTTGCAACGAGCGTTCGATCGACTTGGCGGTGGGCAAGGCAACGGTGTTAGTCGACTTTCGCAAAACTTGGCCCTCAGGTAACAATCGCAGCGTCTGGGTTTCGGCTAGATTTGCCAGGACTTCGACGCAAGCCCATCGGATCGAACCATCATCCCACTTGCCCGTCGGGATCAGGACCGATTGCGCGAGAGGTTCACGACCCGAGCAGATCCGCAGATCGTCCAGTTGCTGCATATCGGTTCCCTTGGCAAAAGGGATTCCGATGCATAAGGGAGCCATATGCTGGCTGCCTAGGTTCACCCTGGAGAAAGGGGAAACCCTCAAATTTTCAAACAAGATAGTCCAACCTAAAGCTTGCAAAAATGTTATACCGGAATTCCTGATTTTACAGCAAATCGTCGGAACACAACAGCTGTGGAGAAATCACTTCGGAAGGATTTCCCGAAACGCAACTTTCGCCAAAGGTTCCTTGTGGTTTTTGGTGGGTACACCCCACTCACAACGACGTGTAAAGCACTAGCCAGGGGGCACGCCGGGAGTTCCAGAAAACCATCCCGAATCACGGGTAATCCCGCATCAGTCGGGTCTGGGTTTTGCCTCTCCGATAGGCTTGTCCAGTAATTCCGTCATCCGCTCGGACAGCATGGCGATCTTCAAGATTCGATCGACGGAGTCTTTTGAGAGTCGATTCTCCCAGCTCCGGGGCACATTGATGCTGTCGCGCGAGACCGAGTAGTACTGCTGCGAGGCTGGCTCGTTGGATAAAGCTGAGCCTGAGCCTGAGCCTGAGCCTGAGCCTGAGCCTGAGCCTGAGCCTGAGCC
>CAILTZ010000766.1 GCA_903837255.1 uncultured Pirellula sp.
CGTCTCGGGGTCCGCTGACACGGGGTCTTCTGGCTCGGGGTCCGCTGGATCGGGGGCTTGGATCGTGGCGGCCATCGTGATTGTGGCCATGCTGACTTTTGCCGGGGTCACCACTGTCCTGGGTTCGTTGCTGGTGGTTTATGCAATCTACTATAGCCTGTGGTTCTTTGGCCATGTCACCGCCGAGGATCTTCGAAGCTCCTCCTCGGCTAGGGTAAACAAAACGGCGGGACTTGAGGCAACCGCAGAGTATCCCACTGCAACCATTCGCCCACAGGTCGCCACACCACAAGCCGTTCCCGTAGCGCGAAAACTCAGCAAACCGTTGTCGATGAAAGAAGCCAAGCGGGTATGGAAGGTCCAGCAACAGCAGAACCTTGCCCAGCGGGATGTCTGGAACTCCTCCCACGCCTGGCTGCAATCCCTGACCTTTTCAGGCCTCATCGCCACCGTCGCGTCGATCGCCGGCGGATTCGTCGCTGTGTCCAACGGATATCTCTCTGCCGGCAGTGGGGTGTGGAACTCACAAGCCCTCGGCGCGATCGGCTGGTTGGGAACCATGTCGATCTTGTGCAGCTGGACCGTGGTGACTTTCGCACGGCGATGGGAAGCCAAGCAAGAAGACTCGATTGCATTCCGGTTTGCAATGATGGTCGCAGGCCTATTGCTCGGCGCAGCGAGCTTCCAACTCAGCGAGTTTTTGCTGATCCCATGGAGTTCGATTCTCAACCCCAACTCGGATTTGCAATCCAAGATTTTCAACAACACCTTCAATCGCTCCCTAAAAGGCTTCTACGATGCCCAGCAGCTTCCGACCCTGGCCGGACATATGGCTTACTTCGCCGGTTTGATGTGGATCGTTCGATGGTGGCGGCAATCCGATTCGCTCCGCAAGAAGAAATTCTCCCTGTGGGCGATCGTTTGGAGTATGCTGATGGCAGGTCTGGTCCAGGCGGTGTTCTACTTCCCAAGCCCCTGGTGCTTGTGGATGGCAGCCATCACCTCCCTGTCTGTCCAAATCGCTTCCCCATGGATCGACCCATTACAACCTCAACTGGGTCAATCTCAACTGGGCCAACCAGACTATCGAGGCAACGATGCAAGAGCATAAATCAATCAACGCGCTGATTCCCTCACAAACAAAAACCAGCCGTCTAGGCAAGTATGCAACGCTCCAGCTTTTTGCCGGGTTGGCTTGTGGTTTGGCCATCGCACAAGAAGTAGAAAATCGCCCGAGCTCCCTAAACAAATCAACAACCACAACGACCGGAGCGGTAGCCGAAAGCGATGCCTTCGATGAGAACTCCTCAGGCTCCTACAACGCTGCGAGGCAGTCTCTGAGTTGGATGACCCGCTCGCTCCAGCAGATGGCCGACAAACTCGACTCGATCTCATCAAAACTCGATCCGAACGCCTCCGAAGAGGAGATCAACCGCGAAGTCAAGCGAGCTATGCGCGAGGCCTTTGCCGATTTCCTCCCAAGTTCCGCCATCCCAGGCTTCCAACCCGCAATCAACAAACAGAATGCACTGAAATCCTCAGCTAGAGTCGCTGAAATCGATTCGAACTCAGGCATCGTCGAAACGCCGATATGGGACCCCAAAACTCCATCGTGGGTGAAAGATTGGATCGTCGACAAAGAGGTCGTGCGGGTCGCCATCGAAAGCTCAGTCGAATCCTCAGCTCAGGAATGCCGAGTGGCCATGGACCAGCAGATGGTCGAACTGATTCAAAAGGTCCTCGATGAGCACGTGTTGGTGCACACAAAAGCCTCCGAAATCTCTGAGCTAACGCCCGAGTATCTGACCACCAAACTGCTCAAAGAAAAAACCGAGTATGAGCTTGTTCTCGATCGCCCGAGCGGCACCTACTATCAATTGTGGCGATTGGTCCACATCGGTCCGGATCAGATCAAGCAGATCAAGCGTTGGGAAAGAGAATCGGTAACGACCAAACGAGTTGCGTGGCTAAGCGGCTCGGCCGCGTCGGCTCTGCTGCTCCTAGCAAGCGCCTCGGGACTCACCGGCCTCTTGGCCAAACGCTCCAACCGCCTCCAAGGTAATCCAAGCCGATGAGCGAGCAGGACATAGACCACATCCTGGTCGACAACATACGAAGAGGCAACACGCAAGCTTGGCAGGACTTTATCGACCGCTTCGAAGGCCGACTACTTGCCTACATCGGAGCTCGCCTCGCAGATCGTTCCCATGCCGAAGATATCGTCCAAGATACGTTCATCGGTTTTCTCA
>CAILTZ010000767.1 GCA_903837255.1 uncultured Pirellula sp.
AGCGCTCATGGCCGAATCGGCTGCATTGGTGATTCGGTTGAACGTCACGGTGGGACGCATATCAGCGATTTGGATGCTGTTGACGGTCTGCTGGACCGAATCGATCACGACCGAACTCGAACCGCCGTAACGCATGTCAGCATAGTTGACGTATTGGCGGAAGATCCCCTCGTCCTCAAGGTCGAAGCGGCCGGCCGATCGATCCAAATCTCGTTTGAAGACCAACCCGCCCCAGTCACCGGGAGTTGGAGTGGTGTTCGGAGCGTAGTTGTCCAGGCCGATCGATTGATCGAGCCAGGAGGTGAAAAAGACACTGCCGGTGATTTCAGAACCATCCGCGGACTTGATCGCATTTCCGTTTCTGTCGAGCAACTTGGGAGTGCCAAGGACTTGCAGGGCACCGCCACTGCGATCGACACCCAGCGTCGAGCTTCCTACGCCGATACGGCTCCGTCGCATCTTAAAGACCGCCCCCGCATCGACCATCACGCTTACGCCCTTGGGGACGTCCATGGTGGATCCGTCGGAGAGGACCGAGCCGGCCAGGACGCCAAAGCCCACTTCGTAGGCGAAGTTGTCGCCCACGGTTTCGAGTTTGCCGTCAGCACCACCGTTGCCAACGATTCGGATGATGTCACCCGGTACGCTGGCTGCAAAGGCGTTGGCCACTCCGGAACCGGAGATGTTGTTGAATGGTTTGGTGAGCGATCCGTCGGCGTTGGGACCAGCGGACTTGTCGACGAAAATCGTCTTGCCCGAAAGATCGATGGCTGTCAAGCCGTTGGACAATTGCACCAATCGCTCACCCTTGAGAGTGATTCGGGTGCCATTGGGAACCGCCGTAACGCCCAGTTCGCTCCGAGAGTTGATCGCATTGGCCAGAGCGCTAGCAAGATCTCCTGCTGTGCTATTGGAGTTGAAAATCACAGCGGTATTGCCGACACCCACGATAGGATCGAGGCTGAATTCAAATCGGCGAACTGTGCCATTGCCACCGGTGATTGTGACGATACGAGTATCCAGCGCCGCATTGCCACCGGAGTTGAATCGCAAGACACGATCCAAAGGCCGTGTTTCGAACCAATAGTTGTAAGTGCCTCCAGGTACGCCGTCTCCATCTCCATCAAATGTAGCTTTCACGTCGCTCGAACCATTGTCGACGTCTTGGAGCGAATCGGTCCCATCGGTTTGAGCGCGGAAGGTAACTCTTAGGTCGTAACGGCCTTGAGTCCGTCCGCCACTGCCAGTTCCAGGGACCGACGCGTCGTACTTGTCGTTGCCTGAAGCGGAGATGCCGATGAAGTAAACGCCCGAATCGAGCTTCATTCGGATCAGAGAATCTTTCCCGAAATAATCATCGTTCTGAGCGATGAGATTGACGTTGCCACCGGCAAGAATGATAGGCGAGTAGGTGATGTCTCGATTGCCGACCTTGGTGGTTTTGTCCCCTTTGATCAACTCTGCCTTGACCAGTGCTCTGGCAGCAGGATCGTTGTCCAATGACCGCAGGAACTCCTCCAGGGTCGATTCACTACCGACCGTCGAGTTCAGGTCGATGGAGATCGCGTTGGGGAAGGTATTGACGATCGGTTGGGCTCCAACACCACGATTTGATCGGGTGACGAAGACCAGTAAGTTATTTCCGAGTTTACCGGGTTCGACAGCAGTAAACTTGACCTCGATCCCACCACCGGCTCCCAGGTTGGAAACCGCGGTCGCTTGGGTCTGTTTGTAGAGTGCCAAACGGGTATCGAGTGGACTGCTGCTTGCGAGTCGTTCGGCTAGGGACTCGACGACCAAAGACCCTTGGCGCGTTTGTCCATTGGGTCCAAAGTCGACATCGAATTTGTACAGATCGATATCGCTGCTTTCGGGTCGATGGAGGAAGTTGGCGCGAAGGACATCGAGATTGCCCGGGAATACGGGTTCAAAGTCGCGATTCGAGGACGTCGGGAAGTTGAGGAAACCGGAATTGAAATTCATCAATGTCGATGGGTCGGCATCCCCGGCGCGGGCTAGACCGAGCAACAGGCCGATACTGGCCATGGCACAGCGGGTGAAGTTTTCACCGTAGTTGTCGTTCCAAGTGTTGTCGGCCGAGAAGACTGCCAGGCTGTTTTGGTAAGCCGGGTCGATGCGAACACCCCAACCACCGCTTGCGGCGTTCTCGACGGTCAGACCGCCTGAGGGGAGGGCGGCCAAGGCCCCGAGGGCCATGGTAAAGCCGCTATCTGGGGTCTCAACAAACTGGACTCCGATGTATTCCGACCAAAGCGAGAAGGCCTCGCGAATCCGAGCCTTCTGCTTGTCGGTGATCGCATTGGATTGATTCGTACCGGCGACTGCGCCGTAGACATCTTTGAAGTTGTAATAGATTGTCCGAATGCCTTGGAAGTTATCTCCGGTGAACGCCGGGTTGATGTAGTTCTCAAAGGCTTCGGGAACGTTTCGCGTTCCAGGATCGTTGTTTGCACCGATCAGATCCAGCGCATGGACTTCTGGATCGATGTTCGAGGTCAACAGCAGGCTCGTCAGCGGTACATCTTTCGAGCCGATGGTGCCGAGGTTGGTCGATGTATCAAAGGAGGATCCCAGGCCGACAAGAGCGATCGGAGAGTAGTTGATCACTCGGTTTCCGACGACGGTATTCCCGTTGCTGCCCGGCTCGAGCGTCACGGTCATCAGTGGCGAGGAGACCGTTGAGGTGTTCATCGCGTCGGCGATTTCGTTGGCGGTTACGTCCGCGCGGGCCATGTCAACGACGATCACGCCACCGACGTTGGAGACCGTCGGGGTGCCACCCGAGAGGGAGTTTACAAAGGAGATTTGCAGACCCGATCCGGATTCGCCGAGTGTTTTCGCAGTGAAGCGAAGTTTCACGGCCGCATTGGTATTCAGATCCGAGATCGCGGTGGCGGCTGCCTCGTTTCGTACCGGTGCAATCGGGGTGGTTTCCCGTGTTCCGATGCGCAAGCGGAAGGAGCTCGAGGGGATGAAGGGCCCCGGGAGTAGATCGATGTCCGAAGAGAATCGCAAGGTCGCCGTATTGGCCGAAGCGTTGTAGGTAACTCGCTCGGGCTTGAAGGTGATATCGTCGGTGTTTCGGACTGTGTTGGCCGTGTAAAGAAGCTGATAGAAATCAGGGTTCTCAGAGCTGCCAGCGGTGGGGTTACCGAGCGAGTCGTTTTCTACGAAGAGTTTTTCGTTATCGAAGTAGACAACGATCGTATCGCGACGCTGCTCGAGGACTCCGGAGGTATTACGGACTACGGGCTGTGGAACAACCGCTGTGACTTTGGATCCCAAATCGAGTCGGAACTCAAGGGTGTCTTGTCGAGTGTTCGCATCGCGAGGAACGAACAAATCGCCGGTGACATTTCGCAAACCGGTAATCCCTCGGAGTGTATCATCGAAGCCATAGACTTCGATCCGGTAGTTGTCATCGGGAAGGTTTTCGGCAAACCGCAGGGTGACTTCGTTTTCGTTGGGGTTGTCGCCAACAATGACCGCTCCGGGATTGATGATCACGTCGTTGCTCTTGGCAAGCACGATCGGCGAGTAGGTCGATGGGTCAGTAAGTCCTAGGGGGGTGGCAGCAAAACCACCGTTGATCTTCGCAGAGAGTTTTGAGGCGACAGGTGACGAGGGCGAATTAACAAAGTCCACCAACTGCTTAGCAGTAACCGTAGAACCGCTTCGCGAGTTGAGCACGACGCTAATGACATCGCCAGAGATGCTCAATTGCGGCGGAGCTCCTATCCCCAAGTCCGCGCGAGTCACGTTGATTCGGAGCGAATCGGTGGCGTTGCGAGCCGTCAGTTGAACATCGACTTTTCCGTTGGTTCCAAAGTCGGTAGAAACACTAGGTAGGCCAAAAGAACCATCCCCACCGGCGCGGGTCACTCGAATGCCGCTGACAGTTGCCGGATCGATAATCTGCGCGTCGTCGAAGCGGAAGGTCAACTCGCGAGGCGAGACCGTGCGGACCGAACCGTTTTCAATCAGCTCGCTGTTGTTGGGTTGGACACCGATCAAGATCGGACCGGTGGAGGTCTTGGCATCCGCTTCGAACTTCAGACTGTACATCTGCGTTTCGCCAGCAGCACCTGCCAAAACTCTGAGGAAATACGCACCTGGGGTAAGGTTCGGGCTCTGGAGAATCTCAGGTAGACCGGCTGGACTAGAGTTGGCAACCGCCACCACTTCGCCGTTGAGCCGTTCAATTTGGACCGATAGATTCCGATTAACCAACGTGTTAACCGTTGTGGGCTGACCACCCTGTGGGCCGACATCGTATTGCTTACCAACCGGGATGAGCGTGACTCGCTTGAGCTTGGCACTGCCCACAGTAAACAGATAGACGTCGGTGTCTTCACTGCGATCGATCGAGAGGTTGTCGTACTGATTGACACCGTTGCCAAGCAGACCCAGATTCGAAGCTTGACTCGTCGAATCGTTCTGCTCGTAGGTGTCGCCGTAGAGGGTTTGTGTAGCAAGGATATCATCGTGCTGAGCGCCGTAGTAAGCAAACGAAACAAACGGCTCCATCAACTTGGTCTGATCCGTGGGGATCACGTGTCCAAGACCAATCCCGTGCCCGATCTCGTGCGAAAGGACGTTATGAAGCCCTCGGTTCTCTCCGGTCGCTCCATCGGAGCTCAAGCTGTAAAAGTTGTCTGACGTATCGACGACCATATCGCCGTCGGTGCCCGAGTTGCCACTGCCAGTTGGGTAGAAGGCGTAAGCTAGAATACCTGAGTTACCATCGACCGCTGCACCACCGACGCGCATGTCACCGCGCACACCGATCACGCCCCGCGAAGCTGCACCGTAAGCAGCGCCATCGTCATTGGGTTCGTAGATAAAGTTCAAGCCAGAGACGCTGGCCCAGTTCTCGTAGGTCCGACGGACCAAGTTAAACCATGGCCGACTGGCCACCGGTCCGGGAGATGCCCCATAGATGCCATCCATGAAGGAGATAAAGTTCGATGGAGCCAAGCCGCCGTTGATCGTGCTGACTTGGGTTCCATCCGGAACAATGCTCCAGGAAACCGACGCAGGATCGCCGTTGTTAGGACTCGAACCCCCGACTGGATTGATCCAACGATTGCCCGAGAGGTTGATGTTGCCACCACCGCTGGCACCACCTGCACCACCCAGGATGTTGTTGCCGCCTCCGTTATCACCACCTTGATTGTTGCCGCCACCGTTGCCGGAGTTGAGCCGACTGAGCTGGTCGGACATCCGCTCGAAGTAAGCCGGATCGGTGCCTGCATCGAAGATGCCGGCAGCGTCCATCACCTCGCGACGTTCGAGTTGTTCACACAGCAACGTGCGGAAGCTCAGCCGACGCGTTGATCGCTGTTGCGAGGTTTGACGGTTCTTGGACCTGGATTCATCAATTCCCATTTGCGGTAAACCTTCATACCAATTTGGATTGGCGGGTCACAACGGCAGGAAATCCGCCTTTGTAGGGGGATCGCCTACATAACATTTGCGTTTGAGTATAATTTGGGTGACTCTGGATGCAACCTTAGACCATGTGGACATTTACGACGTGCTGGCCGTGGCACAACCGCTTGAAGTGTCCTCATGGTTTTGGTCGCATCCGAAAGCTATTTTCCCGGAATCCAACTCGGCAAATCCCGCCGCCAACATTGAATTCCTTGAAAAACTTCCTAGACCTACGGACGAAACGATCCTGAGGTCTATAACGTGGATTTGGATGCCTGGATGTTGGATAAGTTCCCATTAGATCTGGGGAAAGGCATGAAGGAGGAGGCCAAAGTGTCGAATTCACCCTTTGTAATCCTTCATCATACCGGGCATTTTTCGCAAGATCGTCGGGACCACTGGGATTGGCTGATCCGTTTTCCAGAGTCTTTCCTAGCAGAATTAGCGCCTCGGATGCAAGCTTGCCATGGCGAGCATTTCCCAGGATTGCTGGCGTTTGCCAGCGAAACTCCACCAAATCAATGGTCCAGCGGGACCAAGTTTTGGCGATTAGCTCCCCACCGAATGAAGTATTTGGAGTACGAGGGGGAGATTTCTCGGGGGCGGGGATCTGTCAAGCGGATTGCCAGCGGAGAACTCCAATGGATTTTCTTCAGCGATTTTCAGCTCCAGTTCCGCTTGTTCCGTCTGGGGTGGCTGGATGATTGCCAGCATAGCCATTGGTTTCGTCCGGAGTCGAACTCTGGTGACCCACCGGGCCGGTCGTTGGGGGCTTCCATCAATTCCACCCCAGGGCAATACTCTTTGACGCACGCACTGGGATATTCTCGACTGGGCCAAGACAAACTGGGCCAAGACAAACTGGGCCGAGAGTGCGTTTTGCCTTGGACGGCCCAGGGGGCCGACTCGGAGCCGTTTTGGCGATTTTCCTAAGTTTA
>CAILTZ010000768.1 GCA_903837255.1 uncultured Pirellula sp.
CGACGAAATCCGATGCGAGGCAGGGTTATTTGTATTACTTGTTTTTGAGTCCTTCGACCATCTTCATGACCGCTTCGCGCTCGCCTGCGACGGTCTTCTTCGGCCCGGTCATTTTGACGAACACTAGGTCTCCCCCTTCGAGTTCAAAGATCAAACCGATCATCGCATGGTTTTCCACCTTCTTGACCGGCCCGGGAGCAAAGGGTCCGCCGCCCATGGAGTCTTTAAAAGTTCCTTCGAGTTCGACGATGTGGACGGTGGTCTTTTGGATCGTTTTCTTGTCGATCTTGGCATCGGCCCGAGTCAGGCCCTCGAACTGACCGATCCAACGAACGATGTTGGCTTCGATTCCGCCGGTGGCACCCATGACGGTTACGCGAGCGGTTTGCTCACCTTCGGCCGGTGCCCGGAACTCGTACTGCACGATGTTGGACTTCGGGGGCATGGTCTTCCAACTGGCTGGTTTTTCCACGGTGATTTTACCGCCAGCAAAACTCAGCGTTTCGGCTTTGGAGGATTCCTGAGCAACGGCGCGGGCGGCGAAGAAAACGTCGCCTAGCCCGAAAACCGAAACAGCGAGCGATAAAGTGGAGAGAACCAAGGAGTTTCGATTGAAAAAACGCATTGCGATGCTCCGAAGGGATTTCGAGGGGGGTAGGTAGTTGGCAATGAATTAGCGAACCAAAGAATTAGCCAGCACAATGAGCCAAATGTGTGGAACGCTCGGCCTTGAATGTTACACTATACGCCCCTGTGGGGTCACTACAAGCCCATAGAATCAATCAAATTTAGGACCTGCAAGAGAGCATTAGGAACTTAGATGGATTATCGTTCTCAGACGATCGATGCGTCGCTGCTGGAGGATCTCACGGAGATTTTGCGGTTGGCGATACGGGAGGATTTGGACCGAAGCGTCGATTTGACCACGATGGCGATTGTGCCTCCGGGGGTAAGCGGCTCTGCTTCCTTGATCTCTCGCAGTCATGGGGTAGCAGCGGGCATCGATTTGATCGATGAGATGCTCGCCGAGCTTGATGCCAAGATCCAGTGGGATCAGCGGGTCGGGGACGGGGAGGCGATCGAGCCAGGGCAAGTCCTATCGGTCCTGAATGGGGACGCGAGGGATCTGCTGACATGCGAGCGGACGATTCTCAATGTGATTTGTCGGCTCAGCGGTGTGGCCTCGCTGACGCGTCGGTATGTCGATGCGGTGCGGGGGACCAAGGCTCGGGTGTATGACACTCGCAAGACCACCCCCGGTTGGCGTCGTTTGGAAAAATATGCGGTTCGCTGCGGTGGTGGCCACAACCATCGCCTGGGACTCTACGATGGGATCTTGATCAAGGACAACCATCTGGCTTCGCGGGCAGCGGCCAACGGGGAGTTGCTCGATCCGGGTCAAGCGGTGGCGATGGCCAAGGCGTTTGTTGCATCGGGCGCGGTGAAGTTCGAGCAGCCACCGATGATTGAGATCGAGATCGACCGTATCAGTCAGCTCGAATCAGCCCTCGGGGCCGGACCGAACATCATTCTTCTTGACAATATGAGTTGCGAACTGCTCTCGCAGTGCGTAGCGATCCGAGACACATTGGCATCCGGGGTCGAGCTCGAAGCTTCCGGCGGGGTGAATCTCGGCACCATCGGAAGCATTGCCGCCACCGGGGTCGATCGCATCAGCGTTGGTGCTCTGACCCACTCGGCCCCTGTCCACGACATCGGACTGGATTGGAAACTAGGCTAACCGTCCACAACCCTCCACAACCGTCTCAATTAGGAAACCCCACGGAGCTCCAACATGAACATGCATCGATTCGATCCACAAAAGTTCTGCGTCAAAGAAGGCGAGTCGCTGAGTCTATCCAAGATCCCTACCAAGGCAGGGAATGAATTGGAGGGCAAGGCTCAGGGGCGTGAAGCTCTGGACGCCGACCTCAAGCAGCTCCAAGAATCGCAGGAGCGACTGTTTGCCAATGGACAGCGGTCGCTTTTGGTGATCTTGCAGGGCATGGACACATCCGGCAAAGACGGGATCATTCGACATGTGTTTCGGGGGCTCAATCCCCAAGGCTGTCGGGTGATTGGTTTCAAGGCCCCGAACAGTGAAGAGC
>CAILTZ010000769.1 GCA_903837255.1 uncultured Pirellula sp.
ATTTGTAAGCCTAGGTGGCCCCAACGAGGGTGTCGTGCCTGTTTTGCAGTTCCTCGATATGCCGACCGAAGGCCAATTGCTCGATGTCATCATCCGCTCCTTCAATGCGGACGAAGGACTCTACGAACTGGGACTGCCCGGTGAAGCCGTTACCGCAAACGATTGGGGCGACCTCGAAGAAGGCGCCATCGTGGAAGCAAAAATCGAAAGCGCCAATACCGGCGGGGTCGAATGCAAAGTTGGCAACATTCGAGGGTTCATCCCCATCAGCCAACTATCCGAATACCGCATCGAATCGGCTGCAGATTACATCGGCCAAAAACTCCTGTGCGTCGTGACCGAAGCCAACCAGCGCCGCGGTAATCTGGTTCTCTCCCACCGCTCCGTGCTCGAACGCGAAAAACTACAGAAAAAGCAAGAGCGACTGGCAACTCTCGAAATCGGCCAACTGTGCGAAGGTACCGTTCGTAAAGTCACCGACTTTGGTGCCTTCGTGGACATCGGCGGGTTGGACGGTTTGATCCACATCTCCCAACTCTCGTGGGACAAAATCAAGCACCCCTCCGAAGTCGTCAAAGAAGGGGACAAAGTCAACGTACGCATTGAGAAGTTCGATCCAAAGACCGCCAAAATTGCGCTGTCCTACCGCGCTCTACAAGACGATCCATGGAGCGATGTCGAAGCCCGGTTTCCTGTCGGGTCAAACGTCAATGGAACGGTTTCTCGACTCGCCGAGTTCGGTGCTTTCGTAAAACTCGCCACGGGAATCGAAGGATTGATCCATATCTCGGAACTGGCCCATCGACGCGTCAGCAGTGTCTCGCAAGTCATCTCAGAGGGCCAGGACGTCGAGGTCAAGATTCTCACGGTCGATCAAAACGCGCAGCGTATCGGATTATCCCTGAAAGCTACCCAAGCCAAACCAGCCGGTGCGAAACCCGAGTCCGAGCAAGAGCCGGAACCCGAGGTGCTCAAGCGCGAGAGCGCTGTCAAGAAATTCAAAGGACCACTCAAAGGAGGCACAAGTTCGGCTAACGGTGGTGATCTCTTTGGCCTAAAACTCTAAACAAGAAGTTTCGCTAAACAGGACCGTCGATCTTTTCCGAAAAATTCACCCAAAACTTTGGGAGCCTTCGGAAAAGATCCACTGGCCAAGGCCTCTTCGCCTGATTCCAAAACTCACAACTCCTCGATGCTGGTGACGATTCGATCCACAATAGCATCGTTCGTTCGCGGATTGAAAAAGACAGCTTTCCAAGCAGGAATATCAAAACCATTCGGGCAATAACCAAAGCTCGTCGTGAATCCTAGCCTAGCATCAAGCGTAGGATCCATCGTCTTGAGTCGCTTGTCGAACAAGTGCCTGATTTCCTTGGAATATCGCACTCGCTGCTCGGGGCTCAACTCGTCTCGAACCAATCGCTCAAAAATCTCCTGCGCATTTCTTCCCTTGGGCAGCACCCACCAATTCACCGATGGACCAATCGTCCCCGCATTGAGCACCTTGCAATACTCGATCTTCGATAGCCGATCCTTGAGCCGTTGGGCCAACTCCAAGCTCCTTCCAACGAGCATCTGCCAACCAGCGAGCCCAATTCCGTTCAAGGAGGCGATGACCACATAAGGACCAATCGCCGGCCTAGAGCACTCCAAGGTCAACAAGGCCGGATCCCGGCTTGCATCGGCATCGGAGAAATAGGGTGTGTCGCTAACGGTTCTAGCCAGATACTTGATATCCTCCCTGCGATTGACGATAAACGCACTGGAAGGGTAGTGCCCCCGCCCAAATTTGTGAAAGTCGATGGTGACGCTGTCTGCATACCGCAATCCGACATTGAGAGCCTGCACTTTTTCGACCATTTGCAGAAGTCCACTTTCGAACTGCAATGGATTCTGTACCCGATCGTAGTCGGTCAATACGGCCATGGTCCAACCAACGGCCGCATCGCAGTGAATCTGCGGACAAGGCTCCGAGTACTCACGGCTCTTGCGCTCTGCACACTCGCGAATAGCCTTTACATCATCGATCCCAAACCCGTCAGTAGTGCCAAAGGTGGCGCAAATATAAGCGACCTTGGTCTTTTCCCTGAACAATCGATCGAGCTCCTCCTCGAGCTTGTCCATCCGCATGCTCAAGTTCTCGTCGGTCGGAATCTCGAGCAGGTTCGCGGTCCCAATTCCTAGCCAACCAGCAACCGTTTGATTCGAATAGTGGCCAGCTTGTGAACATATCCCGACGACTCGACGTCCGTTAATTCCCGTCTGCATCGCACCCGGGAGAACTTTCTCGAGTCCAATTTTGGCACCGTAAAGATTGGAAATTGTCCCTCCGATCGTAAAGACTCCCCATGGATCGATCGTGTGGTAAAAGATCAGGTTCGCAAGTGCGGTGATCGCTTTGACCTCCAATTCGTTGGACCGTTGGCTGTAGCGATCCGTGCAGAGATTCGGATTCTTCAAAAGGCATGCGATCGCTCCGATGAGCGAGGCTTGATTGGCTGGCCCACGGACATTCTCCAAATGCAGCGGATTGGTCCAGCTATCGGTACCCCAGAAATAGGGGAAGATCGCGTCTCTGGCATCCTTGAGATTGCCCGGCAATTCGTGAATCTCAGGGTTTACACGAGCCGTCTCATAATTCTGACTCATGATCTGCGCCGGCGTCAACGCTTGCTCAGCCGCAGCCGCAGATAGCAATTCGGAAAAGATCTTCACTAGCTCAGGCTGATTCCACTCGAAAAAGTTTTTGATCAGCTCTTGGTATTTTTCTCGATCCATTACCGCTGTTTTCCCTCTCCGCGTTCGACCATGTGCTGCTGGTGCTCGATATCGGCAGGTAGAAACCGCCGCGGGCTCTCGACAAGCCAATGGGGCAGAGTTTAGCAACAACGCCGAAAATGAATCGCTTTCGAAATCGCTCTCATGCCCGAGGGAAGTATAAAAAGATCGACCACCATCGGCACGTACAAAGGTCCAGGCCACTGCTTCTGGGGGTTGGTTGGGTATCTCGCCAACCCACAGAGCACTCGTGCCGGGTCGCAATGGGGATACCTTGTACAAGGAACCGCGGCTCTCATAAAGCTCCGCTCCGAAATCCTTAGACGCTACCAGTGGATGGTCGCTATGCTGTACGACTCGTATTCGATTCATCGCTTCATTGCCATGGTGATTGGTGTAATTACCACCAAAAACCTCTGCATCGAACTCGGGCCAATCGGCCAAATCCACCGCAGGTGATTTACCCCTCAAGCTAAATGCGTGACTGGCCGTCCGAATCCCCAACACAGGCTTCCCCGAAGCGATGAACTTGCGGATTTGATCCAACTGCGCTTTTGGCAAGGGCCTTCTTCGCACACTGATCAAAATCGCATCGGCATCTTGGAGAACCTCGAGGCCAACGAGCGAATTCGGTTTGTCCGATTCGCTGAAAACGAACGACACCTTGAAGTCCTTCTCGAGCTGCTCGCGGGACCAACGTACTAGCGTCTGATCGGTCTTGTACTCGTCCTCAGCGATCAACACCGCCCAGTGCTTACGAGTATCTCCCGGGTAACGAAAGGCTTTTCCCCCCAACCACTGGTCGCTCGTGACCGTCGGGCAAATGACCCGTTCGATATGATCGATGACTCGATCGGTGCCACCGAAATGATTGATAAAGGGCCATCGACCTGGGTTGTACATTGTGTCGGTCAAGTCCCTAACCAAGACGGGCTCAAATCCATGTTGTTTGAGCTGTCTGAGTCCAAACGGTCTTCCTAGGACACACATGTTGGTGTGTACGCCGCAGACCACCACCCGCTCGATCCCTCGAGCCTTGAGGATGTTCCAAATCTCTTTGCCCGAGTCGCTGATGTAATCCCGTTCAGGGTCGATCTGGATGGTATCTATCTGCCGAATCCATGGAGTCCGCGGGTTTCGCCCAAGGCTCTTGAGACGCCCGAGCCACTGAGCATGCTCTGCCGGATCGTCGTCCTCCCCGCCATCGGATTGATCGACCGGATAAGCATCCCTGGACTCACCCTCGATCTGATCGCACCACTTGGAGATCCCCTCGGGTGTGTCGCTACGGATCGCAACGCTGGCAACCCGCAAGCGAGCCGGATGCTCTTTATAGAAAGCCATGCAATCGCTCGGCGCATGGATCACCGTTCCACCTCCACTTCGGATCGCATTGGCCATTCCATCGATCGATGGAGCAACCTGTCGGACCCGCCGCACGGCATTCAAGCAATGATGGGAATCCCACACGTCGCAGATGACCATTGCCGTCTTCGACGCTGGAAAATCGACCGCCTCGATCATCCGATGGTAATTGGTCGAACCTTCGGACACGGGGCGCTGCTGGCTCAGGCTCAGCCGAAACGTCTGTGGTTTTGAATCAATCTGAGCCGAACACATCGTGCTCAAACTCAGCAGAAGATGGCAAGTAAGCAGGAAAAAACGATGGTTCATCGGTTCACTTCTGGGTCGGTGTCAAAAGCCATAGCGGATTGGCTAGGCTCGCAATCTGGGACGCAATCTGGGATCACAGTCCTCCGGATTTTTAGTATAACTGGAATTCTTGTTTTGATGGGGTTGAGCTTTATTCCAGAGAGATGTCGGTTTGAACATGATGCCTTTGAATTCCGAAGTTTGTCGATGGGGGATTTTGTCTACAGCAGGGATCGCCAAAAAGAATTGGAGAGCGATTTCACGCAGCAAGCTCGGATGCGTCTCGGCTGTAGCTAGCCGCGACGTCGGGTCCGCTCAACGATTCATCGATG
>CAILTZ010000770.1 GCA_903837255.1 uncultured Pirellula sp.
AGTTCAGACGTGTGCCTTCCGATCTTCTTGTAGACGATTGCAACATCGACGTCGACTTCGCAAGCGTATACGGAAAACAGTTCGGCTTCCTAACAGAGTTGCGACCGGCAAATGTACTCTACGCTCTGGGCTCGGCTGTGACCGTTTCGTTCCCTGGGAGTCTCTAGCAGCAGTTGCTGCTACCTGCCGACTGGGAGCAAGCTCCAAGCATCCATGGCGATGCTCAAAACCATCACCGCGAGAACCAGCCAAGCCACGTACCACCACCAAGGCCTGTGCACCCCGGGCTGCTTTTGTCCGAACTCGCGTTCCAAAAAATCTTGATAATCAAACTCATCGTCTTGGCCATCATCGATACTGTCCTTGCGCATATCCGGATCGAGCTCTTGGCCGCAGTGATGGCAGCGCGGCGCGGTGGTCCTCACCCGCTTGCCACACCCCACACAATCCATAAATTCAATCGAATTGGGCATCATTTCACCAAACGAAAACCACTCAAGGGTAATTGTATGCTGGATTGTCGGGATCGAAGTCCTTGTCGACTAACTGTGCGTTCAATTCTAATTGCTCGTAGATGAACTCTTCATCCAAAACCGGTTCGCCGCCGGACTTTTCAGGCCATATGTAACTGGCGTAGCGAATCGGTACACCATGCTCGGAATCGATATCGATGATCGCTTTGTAAAATTCATGCGGGATCGGCCTGTCACCAACGATCGCTTCAGGCTCGGGGTGGCACACCTCGATCCTCTTGCAGTCCCGCCCTGCGACTTGGACCGAGTCGGTAAGGCTAACCAAGCAATCGCCCAGCCCTGGTCGCGATTTCCCTTAAACAATAGCTTGGCCAGCAGCCGTTCGATCCCGATGTCGCTGATCGGATAGCGGTTGCCGAGCATCGCCAGTTTGCTCGTCGGCGAGAGCTCTAGACGTGTGATGTTGAGAAAGCCCGCTTCATGCACGACCATCAATCCGTCGTTGAGTCCCTCTTGCCAGATCACCTCGCGGCCAGCCTGCGACTTGGGCTCGATAAATTTCAAGTAAACATCCATCCGCCTCTGGCCCGTTTGTGGATCCTCGTCGCGATACCGTAGCTTGATCTCCATCCTCGACTCAGGACCTAGCTCCTTGCCGATCCGCTCGCGTTTTCGGACCATCGCCCGAAAATCCCGATGATTCCGCTTGTGCGTTTCCATAGAAACTTTCGCAATACGCAATACGCTGTCCAAGGGGTGGGTCGAGTCGGGGTCAGCTAGGGCCGGACTACCTGCGGAATTACTTGGGGAATTATTGGGGGAATTATTGGGAGGATTATTGGGGGAATTATTTGATTGGGCATCCGCCGGCCGAGTGCCCGGCCGAATGAGCGCGTCCGTGGTGGAGTCTCCAAGCCAATCGTTTGCCAATCGACGCAGCACCAGAGTGCCGCAGGTGGCCAGCAATACCAGTGCTACCGACCCCAATAAGACCGACCGTCGGGTCAACCATCGGGTCAGTCGTGCAGGCCAAACTCGGAGCCTTTGTCCAACCACTCTTGCACCTCATCTTGGGAGATCGATCGAGCCACTTCAAAACCTAATGCCGACAGAGAAAAGTCACGATGCAGATGATGCATCACCAAGCCTAATTCACAAAGTTGTCGAAATCCTTCCAAAAACAAAACGGTTGTTTCGGGGCGTTCAGGGTCGCGAAATGCGATCGTCTGACCTTCATCCAGTTCGACATAAACGGCCAGCAATCTCGCCGCCGGGTCGAAAGCCGTATTAACTCCACGCACCTCGATCACCCCGCGTCGGCCCGCTGCAACCAAGATTGCCTTGGCTTCGGGCAATAATCCCTCCGCTGATGGGGCCTTAGTGGACGATCTTGCGACCATCGCTTGGCTGCAAAGTTGAGCCAAGGCTACCAAAACCGGAGCGCCCGCGCCGAGCGCTTCCCAGCTACCGCTGAGATAATTGTCCACTGGGTTTAGGCCCGTCACCGATTTCTTGACCGGCTGGTACTCGTCCATGCTAAGCTGCCCCCAGAGAGGTCCTTTTCTTTACGCATTGAAGGAACTTCATAAAACCAACATAATCCTATCCGATCTGGTGCGAAAGACCCAAGGCCGCTAGGCTTGATTGGCATCAGTTTTCTTCGTCCATTTTACGTACTCGAATTCCTCTGTCGGGAGCCCTGCAATGGCTTTGGTACCTCTTCGAAAAGTCTTGGATCACGCCGCCGAAAACAACTACGGTGTGGCTGCTTTTAACGTCAACAACATGGAGCAGATCCAAGCCATCATGGAGGCTGCCAAGGAGACCAACTCGCCGGTGATCATCCAAGCCTCGAGGGGTGCCCGAGCCTACTCCCAAGACGCCTACCTGCGTCACTTGATGCTTGCTGCTGTCGAACTCTATCCGACCATCCCCATCGTTATGCACCAAGACCACGGCAACTCCCCAGAGACTTGCCTCTCGGCGATCCAAAACGGATTCACCTCGGTCATGATGGACGGTTCGCTCAAAGACGACGGCAAGACTCCGGCCTCCTATGAGTACAACGTCGATGTCACCCGTCGCGTCGTGCAGCTGGCTCATGCCAAAGGTGTTTCGGTCGAAGGCGAACTGGGATGTTTGGGATCTTTAGAATCCGGACACGGCGAAGCCGAGGACGGACACGGAGCCGAAGGCCAACTGAGCCACGACCAGCTTTTGACCGATCCGGACGAAGCCAAGCGCTTTGTCGAAGAGACCGGTGTGGATGCTCTGGCCGTCGCGATCGGCACGAGCCATGGTGCTTACAAATTCACCCGCAAACCTGACGGTGAAGTCTTGGCAATGAGCCGCATCGAGGCCATCCACAAGATGATTCCCAACACGCACTTGGTCATGCACGGCAGCTCGTCGGTTCCTCAAGAGTTGCAAGACATCATCAATAAATTCGGCGGTAAGATTAAACAAACCTGGGGTGTTCCGGTCGAAGAAATCCAGCGTGGAATCAAGAGCGGAGTGCGCAAGATCAACGTCGATACCGACTGCCGATTGGCCATCACCGGTGCGATTCGCAAGGTTCTGACCGAAGGGCCCGAGAAGTTCGATCCGCGAGATTACCTCAAGCCGGCTCGCACCGCGATGAAAGAGGTCTGCGTGGCTCGGATGGTTGCTTTCGGACAAGCCGGCCACGCCGACAAGATCAAGTAGGGCCGAATCATCATCGGCTCATGCTATCCCTCAAGCTGACCCTATCCCTCGAGCTCATAGAGCTCGGGGTCGATCTTGGGGGCTTGGAAAAGTCTTCTGAACCCCACAGGTTTGAGCCCCGCAGGTTTGAGCCCCGCAGGATTGGGCCCCCCAGGTTTGGAAGTGGCCGAGGAAGCGGCACCCGAAGATTGGGAAAACGGATCGCTTTGCTCATCGATCGCACAACCCAAATCTTCGTCGATCGAGTCGGGGTCTTCGCCCGACTCCATCCGCTTCATGGCTTCGAGCATCGCACCGGTCGGTTCGCTACCGGTCAGTTCGAACATACGCTTCATAAGCCGAGCCATCTGTTTGGGATCCTCGTCCCCTGCCTCGTCCTGCATGCTCGGTGCCATCTCGCTCATGAGTTGTTCGAGCTTGGATTCGTCGAGGTTCGCAAAAGGATCGGCCTGGTCGGAGCCTGCGCTCTCGACGAGACCTTTGGAAATCGCGAAGCGAGAGACTTTTTTCTCAAGCTTTTTGCAACCACACTTCGGACACTTCGCATTGGCAGGGACCTGCATACGGCGCGACAAAAAATTGTAAACCGTATGGCAGGGTGGACAGTAAAATTCGTAAATTGGCAACTTGCTACTCCCTGAATGTGACGATCCCAAAGGATTCTTGACCTAGAAACCCCAGCGACTATCATTCCTACCAGTTTTACTACGAAATTCCCCAAGGGGCGAGCCGTCTTGGCGGCTTGGCAACGGGTGCCTTAGGCATGGATCGCAAGGACGAACAAAAAGAGTTGATCGGCTCGATGGGGGCCGATCCACCCCTGCTGCCGACCCCAGAAGTTCTCGCCGAGCTCCAAGCGATCAGCGAATCGTTCGAGCAGGCTCAGCCCGAAGCGATCTTGGCCTGGGCCCTGGATCGCTACGCAGACCGATTTACGATGGCCACTGCGTTTGGACCTGAAGGAATGGTCATCCTAGAGATGCTATCAAGGATCAATCCGATGTGCCATGTGTTCAACTTGGACACCGGCTATCAGTTTCCCGAAACGCTCCAACTGCGAGACCGAGTTGCAGAACTCTATGGAATAGAAGTCGAGCTCATGCAACCGGCCCTTACGGTCATCGAATACGAAACGCTTCACGGCGGGCCGCTCTATAAAACTGACCCCGGGAAATGCTGCTCGGATCGCAAGCTGGATGTTCTCAAGCGGGTCGCATTTGGCAAGCTCGCTTGGGCTAGCGCCATCCGTCGCGACCAATCGCCAGATCGGGCCAAGGCATCAATCGTAGGCTGGGACAAGAAGTTCCATCTGGTGAAAGTCAGCCCGCTGGCGAATTGGACCAAAAAACAAGTCTGGGACCGAATCCTGGGCAAGAAGATCCCTTACAATCCTCTCCACGATCAAGGCTACATGAGCATTGGTTGTTGGCCTTGCACCCGCTCGGTTACTTTCGGTGAAGACGAAAGAGCAGGGCGGTGGAGTGGGACCGGAAAAACCGAGTGCGGACTGCACACTCAAGATTGATCAACGATTTTTTTATTGAAACCAAACACTCTACGAAAGGTTCAGCGATGACCGCCAAGAATACCAGCGTTTTAATGAAGACCAGCAAAGGAAACCTAACGATCGAGCTCGACGCCCAAGCTGCCCCGAAGACCGTCGAAAATTTTCTTAGCTATGTTCAATCAGGACATTACAACGGCACCATATTTCATCGCGTGATCTCGAACTTCATGATTCAAGGTGGTGGCTTTACACCCGACATGAATCAGAAGAAGACCAATCCACCGATCGTCAACGAGTCCTCGAACGGACTTGGCAATCTCAAGTACACGCTCGCGATGGCTCGCACATCGGTCCCGGACAGCGCCACGAGCCAGTTCTTCATCAATGTAAGCGATAACGATTTTCTGGACAAAGCGAATTCCAGAGACCGTGTCGGTTACTGCGTCTTTGGCAAGGTCACCTCGGGTACCGACGTGGTCGAAGCGATCAAAGGCGTTCCGACAACCACCAAAAAGGGCAATGGGGATGTCCCTGTCGACGATGTCGTCATCGAATCGGTCGAGATCCTCGGCTAGTTTCCGCCGATGCACTCACGGTTTGTCCGAAATATCAATGGGCCGATGGGGGTCTTGTTCGCTTGAAGTTTTCGACCGTCACTGAAATCGAAAGACGGAGGGTTTGAGCGAAGATGAAAAGAGGTAAGGCGGTGTCGGTGTAGAGTCGGAATTTATTCAATAGATTCGGGATGATCCTTGGCTCAATCGGCTTGGGCTTCCATAGCCAGCTGAGGTAGAGGACCTCGAAGTAGGCCCAGCAGGGTCC
>CAILTZ010000771.1 GCA_903837255.1 uncultured Pirellula sp.
CACCCCATCCATCTTCTTCTCAGGACCCACCAAGCACAGCAGTTCCCCCTCGCTAAAGTAGACCTCGGTGTTGATGGGATCAAAAGGATCTCCAGACCAACCTGGCAACTGCTCCTGTGCCTTGGCCGCCTTGCTCTCCTCCTTGGCAGGCGCCTTGAACATGTAACCATCGATAGGACTGCGTATAACCAAATTGGCAATCTTCTGGTCGAGCACTCGCAGGATGTTCTGCTTGGTCTGTGCGTCCTCTTGCTGGATTCGTAAGTACTGAACTTGCTGTGGATCGGCTGCTGCGGATCGCTGCAAGTCCTGGAGCTTGATCGTAGCTACCTGCAGTTCCCCGGCCGCCTTAGTCCGCTGGTATTGCAGGTCCAAGTTTTCCAGCTCGCATAGGATATCCCCCTTGAGAACTGGGTCCTGGGGATGCTTGTGCCAAGTCACCAATTGTCCGCCGGCGATGGTCCGAACCTCGATCGATCGAATGGGCTGAATCTCGGTCGGGCAATAGACATAAAACGGAACTGGCAAAAAGGCGATCGCTGATAGGATCGCACAAGCCACGATCAAACTCGTGGTGATGTTGGCTCGCTTCATCTTCGATGCCCTCCCGGGTTGCCTTAAAAACTTGACCACTGACATCACACCTGGGATCACCATCCCGGCCAAACCAGCCACCGCAAAAGCTCGCCCCAAGGACTGCAGGCCGTATGGCTTGAGCACTTGGTTCAAAAACATGATGATCCCAAAGGCTACCACCCATCGGTAGATGAACGAACCGAGGGTGTAGGCACCAAAGAGCAATCGATTCCCCTGCGGCAGGAATGGGTTCTCTTGGAGCTCCAAACCCAAGCAGTTCTTTTGGAACCAACGCTTGAGGATCTCGCTGGCCTTCTGCCTGAGATTGGGGATCTCAAGGTAATCCATCAGAATATAGTAACCGTCGAATCGCAGGAGCGGGTTGCCGTTGAAGACCACGGTCGATACCGAACAGATGAACATCACGCTCAAGCATAGGAAATGGAACATCCCGTCTTCGCTGTACCACCATAAAAACGTGGCGATCGAAGCGATGATCAGCTCGACATACATCCCGGCTGCACCGATAAAAACGCGTTGCCATTTGTTTGGCAACATCCAGGAATCGGACACATTGCAATACAAACACGGGGTGAATACCAAAAACATCAGCCCCATCTCGTGGCACTCGCCGCCGAACTTCTTGCAAGAGAGTCCGTGACCAAACTCATGGAGCACCTTCACGGCCGCCATGGTCAGTCCCAAATACAGCCAATTCTGTGCCGCAAAAAATGTCTCAAACGTCGGTAGCTTGCTGCGAAACTCCTGGTAGTTGACCAATACCAACGAGATGGCGGCCAAGCCGAGCACGAGGGCCAGCGCCAAACACCACGTTGTAAACAACCAACCGAACCACGGGAGCAGCCCATTGAGGATCCGCTCGGGGTCGATCCCGCGAAATCGTATGGCAAAGATGTTCGATAACTTGCTCATCCACTCCTTGCGTTTTTTGGTCTCGCCACGTCGTCGCAAGGGCTTGCCCTGCCCAACGGCGTGTGAAATGACCAGTCCGCTCTTGTGGAGCATACCGACGAACTGCTGGAGGTCTTGCAGGCTGATCCGCTGGGGAGCATACTCCGATTGAAACCGATCCTTGATCGTCTGCAGTGAGGTCTCCCCGTCGAGCATGTTCAAGATCGCATACTCTTCTTCGTGGAACCGGAAATAATTCAGCCCCAGCGGCTCTTTGACCACCCAATACGATCGCCCATCGTAATGATGCTTACGGGACTCTAGGTCCGGACGACGGCGCAGTTTCAGCGGCCGCATCGCGCTATTGACCAGTGAGTCGGCCATCGTTGTCATCGAGTGATTGTCCTTTCAGTAGAAATATGCAAAGACGGTCGACACTAGGCTGATCATCGGTTCGGAGTGATCTCGACCACTGCGTCCATGGTTCCGCGGAAGAGATACTTGCCGTCGACTTGTCTATTGGGGATCTCGACCCAAACGGTGTAATCCTGAGTCCCATCGTTGCGGGCACCGGTCCCTTGCGATTCGGGGCTGACAAAGCCTACGATGCCGTCGATCTGCTCGACTTTACCGGCTCCGACCGGGATGAGCACTCTGGCCTTGGCACCTTCGAGTGCGTTGGGCGAATCAGCGATTCGTACCGTTCCTTTGACGCGAAACTTGTCGAGCGACACGAGCCTTAAAACTTCCTCGCCAGCTTTGACCCAGTCATAGCGCTCTTTCTGCATCGAAGCGACCACTCCAGAGAACGGGGCCTTGATTGTCCTGAGCTCCAACTGAACGAGCGACGCGTTGAGCTTGGCTGTGTTGACCCCGACGGCTGCTTGGTTGATCATCTGCTCTCGCTTGGACACATCGATCTGAAAGCCTGCTTTGATTTTCTCTAGCTGTTTCTTTTCCCAATCGTCTCGGGGCTCGACCCCTTTGACGTACAGATCCTGCGATCGGTTAAAGACGCTCGATGCGACTTCGTAGGAAGCCGCAGAGAATCGGATTTGGCTGTCGTCCTCGGCCTTGAGTTTGGCGGACTCGAGCTCCTTGACGGCGACTTCTTTCTCGGCGTTGGCCAGACGGTTATCGATTTGGATCATCGTGGTGTCTTTAGCGACCAGGGAGCCTTCGTCGACCAAGATATCCAGGATGATGCCATCGGTTTGGGCAACGACCTTGATGTCGTTGACAAACGACAGGATCGCTTTGTAACGCAGGACTCCGTCTTGCGTGCTATTGAGCGGCGTACCCGGGGGGGCTTGCAAGGCGCTCTGGAGCGGATTGACCGGTGTGGTTTGAACCGGTGTAGTTTGAACCAGTGGGTTCTGAATCGGGATCACCGGGACCGATGGCTGAGCAGGTCCGATGGGAGTTGGAACCACGGCTTCGGATTGGTTGCGATCGATTTGAATCAACCTCGGAGCATCCGCTTGGTCGCCTATCCCCGTCGTGCTTGGCGACTGAGTCGGCGCTGCAGCAACCGACGAATCGCCCATTTGAGTCGGTGCGCGCACAGCGATTTTTTTTGCTTGCCAGACATAACCACCGATCGAGATAGCCATGACCATGAAAGACAAAGCGATCAGAACTCTTTGCGTCATAAAAGCGGGATCCGAAGGTTGTGTGTGTTTGTGTGGGATCAGAAAACTGGTGAAAGGAAATCGAGCCGGGATTAGAACAAGAGGTTGGCACGAATCCATTCGATGACTTCGTAGAAGCATACGAAAGCAACGCTGCGTTTTCCGCATTTGACGTCAGCCATTACGCGGGCTCCAGATCGACGGGAGATTTCTAACAATGCCTTATCGTTCGGCACGCATCGCAAACGGACCACGGCTCCGTCCTCGGGATCCAGTTCGGCTCGCTGGCCGACGGCAGGTTCGTAGAGCTTACCATAGTGCTTGGTATCCGGTTTGGTCATGAGGATGATTTCGACGTCGAGGTAACGCTGGCCGTTTTCATCGGTCTTGCAAACGCGTTCGTTCTTGAAAGCACCATCGAGGTAACGCATGCGCTTCTCAGGCATCATGACTTCGACTTCCCAAGGCCCACTCGGGTCGGCGATGGTCATGAGGACCTGGCCGGTGACCACAGGACGGGCGGCAAGGACCTTTTCGACATCCCAGGTCGTGACCAAGCCATCGATGGGGCTCAGGCGCTGGAGCTTGGCTTCCCGTTCTATAAGTAGCTTGAGTTCGGCATCGCGATTCGATGCTTCCTGATCTGCTTGGTTGTAATCTTGCTGGAGTCGGATCCGTTCGGCGTCGGTCAGGGAGGTCAGGCTATCGAGCTGACGTTTGTGACCGTAGGCTTGCTGTGCGAACTGGTCGCGCTGGCCACGGGTGGTTTGAATTTGCTGTTCAAGTTCGTTGTTCTTGAGCTTAACGAGCGTTTGGTCTTTTTTGACTTCGTCGTTGTGCTTGACAAAGACCTTCTCGACTTCGCCGTCGGCGTGCGCAAAGACCTGACGCTCGACGGTCGGTTTGAGTTTGCCGTTGCCTTGCAAATCAAAATCCATAGGGATCAAAAACATCGACAGCAGGCCCGCACCGATGAGCCCTAGGATCGAAGCTGTTTTGGGCAGCGCCGAGCCGCGGAACATCCACAGGCACCGGTCTAAGAAACGCCACACGGGCATAAACAGAATGTTGCTATGATTCATCGAGTTGGACAGGGCGCGGCAAGCGTGTTCGTAGACCAAGTCAGCGCGGCCTTCGAGCGTTTGACGCGAGAGCTGGGTTTCAATTTGTTCGACGATCAGAGCACCGATGATATCGCGACGCACCCGAGCTTCATTGGTCTCATTGCGCTCGGCCAACACGTCCCCTTCGAGCCTTCGCTCCGGCTGTCGGATGGGCAAAACCGTCACGGTACGACCATGCGATAGGTCGACGTAGTCCTCGATCGCTTCTTCGAGTTGTGCGGGCAAGTCTTCGGTGGAACCGTCGTACCAAAGAGGCTCACCGCTTTTGATCACACGCGTTGCAAGGTTGTTCAAGGCTTGGACATTGTTCGAACGGTTCTCGATCGAATCCTGCCCGGAGATCGCGATCACTTTGGCCTTGCCACCCTTGAGAATCGCCACGCTGACTCGATCGCAATCGATCATGCGCCGGCCTTCGTTGGCGATCGTAAATGCGGTGTCCTTGAGGTCGAGGTTTTCGTGGACGAGCCGAGCAAATTGATCCGACTGTTGCCAGAGTTCTTGCCGAGTCGAGACCTCAAAACCGAATTCAAAATAAGCTCGATGTGGTTTTGGTCGATCTGCAAGGCGGGGGTTCGCAGAGCCTCGTGCAAGAGAAGTCCGAAGCCTGGGTCGATGTGATCGACGTGCCGCGCTGGTTGCCCGATGGGAGTTTCGTATGGCTGAGCGACAGCCAAGGTGGCCGAAGGCATCTGTTCCATGTGGCGATCGATGGGACCAAGCGGGCGCTGACCAGCGGCGATTGGGATGTCAAAGAGATCCTATCGATCAGCGACTCGGGCAAGGTGATTTGGTTTACGGCCCATCGCTCAGCTCCGACCAACACCGATGTGTTGAGATTGTCTTTGGAGAGCGGCAGCATCGACGACATGTCAGGCTCCAGCGGGTCCCATCGCGTCTCGGTCCATCCGACCGGCAGTTATTACCTGGACTCTTGGAGCGACCTGAACAATCCAGCTCAGGCATGGCTCAAAGATCGCGAGGGCAAGCCGGTTCGGTTGGTGAGCGAGTACCGCAGCGACCGATTCGATTATGTCCGGTCGGCGGTGCCCGAACTGGTGAAGATACCGGCTCGGGATGGCCAGATGCTTCAAGGGATGTTGTATCGGCCCGCGGGTGGATTCGATCCTTCCAAGGGTCGTATGCCGGTGGTGATCTACGTTTATGCCGGACCCTCGGCGCCGACGGTAGAAAACTCCTGGACCCACCGCAGCGATCTATGGCATAGGTATTTGACCGACCAAGGAATAGCCGTACTATTGTGCGACAATCGCTCAGCCCTGGGCAGAGGCAATGCGGACACCTGGAGGATTTACAAAGACCTTGGGGCGTTGGAGCTAAGGGACTTGGAGGACACTGCTGCGTGGCTTGCAAAAGAGCCCTGGGCCGACCCCCAGCGGCTGGGGATATGGGGGTGGAGCTACGGCGGATACTTTAGCGCCTATGCGATGACCCACAGCAAACTCTTTCGGGCAGGGATCGCGGGAGCTGCGGTGACCGATTGGCGGAACTACGACTCGATCTATACCGAGCGGTACATGAGCACTCCGCAAGCGAACCCCGAGGGGTATCGGACCAGCTCGGTGGTCGAGGCGGCTGGGAATCTGCACGGTAGACTGATGCTTATCCACGGCGAGATCGACGACAATGTCCACATGACCAACACCCTGCAGCTTGCCTACGGCTTGCAAAAGGCTGGCAAGCAGTTCGAACTGATGATTTACCCTAAGAGTCGCCACGGGATCACCGATCCACAGCAAGTCCAGCATCAGTTCCAAATGATGACCGATTTTTGGATACGCCACCTTCTCGCAGCAGACAGCATCCAAGACTAAGTCATCCGATTAGAGGTTAGATTTCATACAAGCGTCGCAGCGCGTTGAACTCCTGCACAAACGTCTGGGCTGCTGCGAGCATCCCTTCCATCGGTGCCGGTGCCGGAGCAGCTTGGCGGGTATAAGTCCCCATGAAGGAGCCGAGGTCCTCGGAGGACTGGCTCGAGGTTGGCAAAGCCGACTGCTGCTCAATGAGCCAAGAGTCGATCGAGAAAGCATCGACCCCCAAGCTCAGCAATCGAATCGCATCTTCCAAAGTTTTTATAGGGCTGCATACCAGAAGAGCGATTTCGGAAACCCCTGACTTATCGATCGCCCCGAGCGCTTGCTCGATGACATAATCGATCGGTTGCAATGTCCAAGACTTCGGAGGCCTGAGCCCCGCGACGACTTGTGCAAGAACATTCACGTAATCGACACCGCAGTCGATCAAGAATCGCACATCATCGTAGACACTTCCGGCTGGAATCGTTCCCCCGACAATGACCGTCGATTGGTCGCTTGAGTTTCGCAGCAGCTCGATCCGCTTGCTCATCTTTTCGACATCCGTTAAGTCCGAGGGGAGGGTCGCAATCCACCGGTCGGGCTGGTAGCTCGTTGTAGGAAGTGGTTGCTTTGCATGGAGGCCCGAAGGGATGAACTGCAGTTCGATCTGCTCGGCGTGCATAAGATCTCCGAGCGGGATCGGCTCATCGACGAAGATCGGATGGATCGAGACACCGTCATCGAGCGAGCGATTGGCCCCAGACCCGAGCCTCAATGAACTCCGCTCCGAGGAGCCTTGATCCCCGGCGAGGATTTCCGGTTCGAGGATCGAGATCCCGCAAATTCGTCGGAGCTTGTCGAGGGTCGGGAGCAATGGGGTCGGGTCGGGGATGTCCAGCGCCAGCCGCGAGAAGATCGGGCAGGGCCAATGGATGCTCTGCTTAGAGATTCTGCAGGGGAGTTTGCAACCTAGTTCGCGAAGAGCCCAAAGACCGGGAGACTCGTCGATGCGTTCGGCCAGAGGTCGTGCTCGGTTCAACGTGTTGCCCTGAGGCTTATTTTTTTTCGTCATGGTTCATTTGGGGAACGAAAGACTCGGAATTCCTTAAGCGCCGAGGCTTTGATCCCAGCCTTCATCAGCAGCAGGCTGAGTTTGAGCCGGTCGGGTTCCCGCAGTCGGCATTCCTCGATGTCCGGGGCCACGCTATCGGCTTGGCCTCGGATATAGATCCGACCGCCGATGAGCTGATGACCGAGCTCTGGTCCGGCATCTCCTCCGATCACCAGATTTCCAGATCTCATCCGAAAACCGGCTTGGGCTCCGACGTTTCCCCGGACCAAAACCGCTGCGCCGCGAAGCGACGCGCCGGATTGATCTAGAGAATCTCCTAGGACCACCGAGAGCCCACCTTGAGCCATGGATGCAAACCCATTGCCAGCCGAGCCCATGACTAGCAGCGTTCCGGAAATTTGGGAATGGCCAAAGTAGTCGCCGACGTTCCCTTGCACCACGCACTCGCAATTGCTGGTTGCTG
>CAILTZ010000772.1 GCA_903837255.1 uncultured Pirellula sp.
CGGCAGCATCGCGCCCGTTGCTTACAAGTCCGAACGGTTCACCGCTCTGGTAGAGCCAGTGGGCGATCGATGCGGCTGCTGTAACCCCTAGGTCGGTTCGGACCGGCTCGTGCTTGTGCGGATTGGTCGATTCATGCATGTCCAGTAGCAGCATGGCTCCTTGAACGCATGTGGGCTGAAAAACTCGCGTATGCAATACACCGGTCCTCGCGGTGGCTTTCCAATGCACTCGATTCATCGGGTCACCGGCTCGGTACTCTCGCAGGCCGCTCATGAGCGTTGGGTCTTCCAAAAATCGATCCGCTACTTTCATCTCTCCCATGGGGCGCCGACTGGCAATCTCTAAGCCTTCGAGGACCTTTAATTTCGGCAGGACCGTGATGTAGCTCGGTTGGTTGGCGATCCGGAAACTGCGATGCAACCCCAGCAAATCCCCGGTTTCCAGGAGCGTAGGACCCAGTTGATAGTAGCCGCGTCGCTGGGTCTGAACCGCGTATCTTAAAAGGGTGGTCTGCTTGGGTCGAAAAGAAAACAGCTGAACGGTCGCCGAGAGGATATTCAAAGCTACCGGCGGGAGCTTGGTGTATCGCTTGGATATTTTCTCATCGATGAGCATCCATGGAATCCAGTAACCGGATTGATTGGTGATCTTCATGCCCACCCCGACGGTTTCTCCAACGGTTACTTCTTGGGCCTCGACAAAGCGCTGAACTTCGACGGCTTCGATCCAACGGCTCGAAAAATGCTTGGCCAGCTGGATGACGATCAGGAACGTGCTGGCACCTAGGGCAAAGAAGTTCGCTCCGGTTAGAATGCCCATCAGCAGTAGCAGCGCGATCAGCGGTAGAATCGCCATGGCTTAGCGCCCGTTTTCTTCAAGCGTCGGCACAGCGATCTCGGCAACGATTTCTTCAAGGATCCGATCGGCGGTCATTTTGCGAAGCCGTGCCTCGGGCCTGAGGATCAGCCGATGGCTCATGACCGGCTGCAGTATCCGCTTGACGTCATCGGGCTGTACAAATTCTCGGCCTCGGATTGCTGACATGGCCTGCGATGCGCGAAACAGGGCGATCGTCGATCGGGGACCAGCCCCGAGCGCCAAATCGGAATGAGCCCGGGTCTCATGCACGATCTGAAGGATGTACTGACGGACCTTGGGATCGACGTACACCTTGCTAACAAGCTGTTGGGCTCCCAGCAACTCGTCGATCGACACGACTGCTTTGAGGGATTGAATGGGGTGCTCGGTTTCGAGCAGTTGCAGCATCCGTAGCTCTTCCTCCATCGATGGATACCCGAGCGTGAACTTCATAAAGAACCGATCCAGCTGAGCCTCGGGCAACGGAAAGGTACCTTCGTGATCGACGGGGTTTTGGGTAGCGATCACCAGGAATGGAGGAGGGAGTTTATGTGTTTGGCCATCGACAGTAACGCAGGATTCAGCCATCGCTTCGAGCAACGCCGACTGAGCGCGTGGCGTGGTTCGATTGATTTCGTCAGCCAAAAGAATGTTCGCAAAGATCGGACCGGGTCGAAACTCAAAATCCGAGGTCTTTTGGTTGAAGATCGACGAGCCGGTGATGTCACCCGGGAGCAAGTCTGGTGTGCACTGGATCCGTTTGAATTTTCCACCGACGCTAGCCGCAAGAGCTCTGGCCAACATCGTCTTGGCTACCCCTGGAACATCCTCCAAGAGCACATGGCCGCCAGAGAACCAAGACACCAAGGAGAAGACGAGCTGCTTCCGCTTTCCGACGATGCATTTCTCGACATTGGTGATGATCTTGCGCGACGTTTCGTAGACGGCAGTCGACATGGTTTCTCTCCTAATCGGTAGATGTGACTGCCCAAGATTATAGTGTCGGGCCGATCGACCAAGGAGTGAATTCGTCCTCTCCATAACCGAGCAGCTCGCTTTTGGTCTTCTTGCCACTGGCGGTGTCCAAGATGGCATCGAAGAGCCTTTCACCGGCCAGCTCGATCGACTCGCCTTGGAGAATGGTCCCCATGTCCAAATCCATGTCGTCGTTCATCCTCTCGAACAGTGATGTATTGGTGGCGACCTTCAAGCTCGGGACGGGTTTGCATCCAAAGCAGCTGCCGCGCCCGGTGGTGAACACGACAACATTCGCTCCGCCGGAGACCATACCGGTGACGCATACTGGGTCGAACCCTGGCGCGTCCATGATCACCAAACCCCGCTTGGTGGTCTGCTCGGCGTATTCGATGACATCTTGCAAGGCTGTTTGACCACCTTTGACGGCAGCCCCGAGGGATTTTTCGACGATGGTTGTCAGTCCACCTGCTTTGTTCCCCAAGGAGGGATTGTTGTCGATGTCCTCGCCATAGTGGGCCGTGTAGTCTCGCCACCAAACCAGTTTATCGAGCAGTTTGCGTGCCACCTCGACGCTTGCAGCTCGCTTGGTAAAGAGCTGCTCGGCACCATAGAGTTCAGTGGTCTCCGAGAGGATCGAGGTACCACCGTGGGCTACGAGCAAATCCGAAGCGACACCCAAGGCGGGGTTGGCTGTGATGCCAGAGTATCCATCCGACCCACCGCATTTGGTCGCCAAAACGATCTCGCTGGCAGGCACGCTCGTGCGCTGCATGGCGTTGACCTGGGGTAGCAAAGCCTTGACCAATCCGACCGCTTTTTCGATGGTCGCCCTGGTACCTCCGCTATCCTGGATGGAAAGGACCGGAACGTCTTGCGTTTCAGCTTGTCCTGCACTGGATTTCCAGCGGACTCCCTGCAAGGACACGAGTTTTTGGGATTTCTGAAGATGCCCAAGGGTGTTCTGTTCGCAACCCAGGCCTATCAAAACGTAGGCGGCGATGTTCGGGTGTTTGGCGATCCCCCCAAGAACTCGACTGAGGGTTCGATGTTTGATTCCATCGAGTGCCATCCCGCAACCGCTATCGTGGGTAAAAGCAATCACTCCATCGACGTTAGGAAAATCCTTGAGCACATCTGGATCGAAGTGTCTTGCGACAGCCTTGGAAACACCTGCCGAGCAGTTGACCGTCGAGATCACCGCGATGTAGTTGCGAGTGCCAACGCGACCGCTTGGACGAACGTACCCC
>CAILTZ010000773.1 GCA_903837255.1 uncultured Pirellula sp.
GCCTTTGAGTTCGATATACAGGCCGGTTTTGCGACCCGTGGTCTGGTCGAGACCTTGCAAGAGTCGTATCTCATCTTCGAGCCTTAGGACCCGCTGGCCAAAGCCACCTGGGAAACGATCCGCAAAGGCTTGCTGCTGATTGTCTTTGCGTGTTCGCTCGTGCAACGTTAGTTTTTGGATCTCCTCCCAAGTGAAGTCGGCAAAGTACCATTTGCCATCGTTGCGATGCCGTTCCGGATAGATCTTCTCGACATCGGTGGTCTCCTCCATGGTGATGTCGTGCGTGACGATGAACTGAAGGTCTTTGGTGAGCACCACGTCTTGTTCGATGTAGTCGGCACCCTGAGCATGCGCCAGGACCTTGGCCCCTTCGGAGTGTTCGACGATGTATCCGCTCGCACCGCGATGAGCGATGAGAATTGGCGCAGAGGCTCTTGTCGATCCTTCGAGACTGGAGTTGGCAATGCTGCACTGCTCCGGAAAGGCTTGCACAAGCATGCAGAGCACAAGCATGGAGAGTAGAGCCAGCGAAAAAAAGCCCGATAGGATACCTGAGAGGATGCCTGAGATGCTCTGGCGAGCAGATACTCTAGCGATTGGGTTCGTCGTTCGCATGGTTGCCTTGTCCGATCTTGAAGCCTAGTTCCGTTTATCGAACGTATTATGCTTGATCGAGTCGCAAGCGGGAGGCGCACTGCACGCGCAACGGATGAATCTTCTTGGAGAATTCATGCCTGAGGAACCATCGCCAGTTTGTTTTTTGCCACGACGCACACTTCGCGTCGGTTGTGGGCTAGTTGCCGCGCCTGGACATCGGCATAACCCCATGAGCGGACTCGCTCGATGTATTCAGGAATCCATGCCGTGGTTTCCCATTCGGGTAGCTTGATCGTCAGCACAAGAGCACGAAGGTTTATCGTCGGGTAGAGGACAATGTTCTCGACCGTATCGAGCGTGTACTTGGGGGCCACGTTTGCATCGCAAACCAAAATCCGAAAGGGGCGAAAAAGCTTGCGCTTGAGTTGCAGCGATCGGCTCTGCCAGTGGGTGAAGTTCGAGTGTTTGAGAATCCGCTCGTCCATTTCCGCCGGGTCGATGCCCGTGACGATCGCACCTTGGTCGAGCAGCCATTGGCAAGCACCGCCGGGGCTTGAGCCGATTTCGACGATTTTCTCACCTGGTTGAATTTGGAGGTTTGCCCAAGCGAAGGCTTCGGCGATTTTCAGGTAGGCTCGTGAGAGTACCACGTCGGGGATTGGGAACTCGGGGACTCCACCGGGCCAGTAGTCGTAGGATTGCTGTGCGGTCTTGTTAGCGATCCACCATCGGTTCGGCTCGTCGATGATGATCTCGAGAATCCGCTGGAGCTTGGGGTCCACGGGAGTCGGATCGACCGGGAGCGGGTCGACCGGGGGCTGGTCGGACTCGAAGGCAGGTCGGTTGGCCACAATTGGCCGAGAGGCTGAGTCGCCGGACGCTTTCAGAGCGTTTTGAAATTGCTGAGCTACCAGCCAGGCCAGCGGAGTGCCACCGGGTTCAAAGCCGTTCCAGCCCGGTTCGGCCATGTCCCTCTGCCAAACGTGGCAGACTTGCCAGTCGAGCTGCTTGGTCAACTCCAGGACTTGGCTCAGCATTTGGCCCGATTCGGTTCCTTCGACTTTCCCGAGCACAACACCTCGGGAGCGGATCAGGGGGTGTTCGGGTAGGGCCCTGGACCATTGGGGGACCGATAGATGGCTTTTGAGAGTCAGGAAACCGCGGGCTGAGTAGGCCAGTCGAAACGGACCGTTGGGTTCGCACATAGCCGTTTTGAGGCCTGCGGCGGCACCGTGTTGGCAAGCCACATATAAGAAAGACTGCTTGGATTCAGGCAAAGTCATGGTCGGATTGTTGGGATTTGCTTCGGATGCGATGGTGATGTGCTGCCTGATAAGTTGGAGAAAAAGGGGGATTGGACTCGATCGGGATGTGGACTCTAAGGGGGTGAATCGTCTATAAATTAGCTTAATAACAAAAGATCATCGGCAGCAGAGAGCATCGGCTAGGACATTTTCGGATCCTGAGCTTTTGGAACCAGATCAATTTTGAAAGGGCGTATTCTCGGAACTTGTATGGCAAAAAACGAAGAAGCATTTGAAGTTGAGGGGACCGTGACCGCGGCGCTTGCGAACACGCGGTTCAAGGTACAGTTGGAGACCGGTAGCGAAGTGCTGGCCCACGTAGCGGGGAAGATTCGCAAGAACTTCATTCGGATTGTTCCGGGGGACAAGGTTCGCGTTGAGCTTTCGCCTTATGATTTGACCAAGGGTCGCATTGTATTTCGGGAACGCTAGTAGGTACTGTGGATTTGAATTCGTTTCTGGATAACTCCCAAGAAATCTGCGTGGCCATCGAATGCTAATGAGCCTGTGGGCTTTGTGGGGATTATCTTCCCTTGTTTTTTGTAAATTGCTTTTGAATTTGAATGTAAGGAGCTGTGGGCTATGAGATTTCGACGGTTGGCAGTGGCGGGTTTGTCCGCAGCGAGTTTTCTCGGTTCAGGTGTGTTAGTGTGCTTGCCGATCGAGTCGGTCTA